>NZ_JBEXID010000094.1:0-23902 GCF_040608395.1 Streptomyces sp. NPDC005181 | reverse complement strand
CAACCACACCGCGACGGCCCAACTCGACGACCACCAAGCGTGATGAGGCGGCCGGAACGATCACGCTCCGATTACCAACTGAATGTTTGCCTTCGTTGTCGTCACCCCCGAGTACAACCACTCGTTCCCGGCCCCGCTGAAGAACCTCATCGACTGGCATCACGCCGAATGGCAGGCCAAGCCCGTCGCCTTCGTCTCGTACGGGGGAGTGTCCGGCGGTCTGCGGGCCGTTGAGCACCTCCGCCAGGTCTTCGCCGAGCTGCACGTCGTCTCCATCCGCGACACCGTGTCGTTCCACAACGCGGGCGCCCTGTTCGATGACGACCGCAGGCACAAGGACCCGGCGGCCGTGGACGCGGCGGCGAAGACGCTGCTCGATCAGCTCGTCTGGTGGGGGAAGGCGCTGCGCGATGCCAAGCTGGCGCGCCCGTACGGTTATTGACGGACCCTCATGCAGGGCACAGGTCCCGGAGTGGGCTGCCTCTCCGGGACCTGCTCCAGGTCAGCCGACCGACACTGCCGACCAGGCCGCGGCCACCGCGTTCTGCTCCGCGCTGCCGGCGCCGTACAGGTCCTTCGCCGCGTTGAGCGTCGCTGTGCGGGCGCCCGCGTACTTGGTGGAGGACGTCATATAGACGGTCAGTGCCCGGTACCAGATCTTGCCGAGCTTGTCCTTGCCGATGCCGCTCAGCGTTGCCCCGTTGCACGTGGTGCCGTTGTGCTGGACGCCGCCGATGGCCTTCGGGCCGCTGCCCTCGGCCAGCAGATACGCGAAGTGGTTGGCGACACCGGACGAGTAGTGCACATCCAGATTGCCGACCGAGGAACTCCAGCAGTCCGCCGAGTTGCCGTCCTTGGAGGGCTGGTCCATGAACCGCAACGCGGCCTTCCCGAAGCCGGACTTCACGATCTTCTCACCGATGAGGTAGTCGCCCGGGTCCTGCGGGTTGTTCGCGTGGAACTCCACCAGCGTGCCGAAGATGTCGGAGGTGGCCTCGTTGAGACCGCCCGACTCACCGGAGTAGGTGAGACCCGCCGTCTTGGACGTCACGCCGTGCGACATCTCGTGTCCGGCCACATCCAGCGCGACCAGCGGCCCGAAGGTCGAGCCGTCGCCGTCCCCGTACGTCATGCAGAAGCAACTGTCGTCCCAGAAGGCGTTGTTGTAGCTGTTCCCGTAGTGCACGCGGTTGTACGAGCCCTTGCCGTCCCCGGCGATGCCGTTCCGGCCGTGCACGTTCTTGTAGTAGTCCCAGGTGGTGTCCGTGCCGTACTGGGCGTCGACCGCCGCCGATGCGCGGTCGGAGGTGGCACCGTTGCCCCAGTGGTTGTCGGCGTCGGTGAACAGCACCGCGGGCGCCCGGCTCCAGCAGATGGTGAGGATGCAGCCGTCGGTCTTGTTCTGCGCGTCGCCGGAGTAGGTGTTACCGCGCGTCGCGTCCTTGAGCTGGTATGTCGATCCCGACAGGGTCGTCTCGAGCGGGACCGTACCGCTGTACAGCGACCGGCCGTCGCCGGACGCCGTCTCCAGGCTGTCCCAGGCGTCGATCTGCCGGCCCGTGCGCGCGTCGGTGAGCACGACGCGGGCGACCGGATTGCCCAGCGAGTCCTTGCCCGCCGCCTCGGTGCGCCAGGCCAGCTTGGGTGCGCCGTGCAGGGCGTCCACGACGAGCTGTGGCTGTGCGGCGACCTTGCGGAGCTTCACGCCGCGGTGGGCCGAGCGCAGTGCGGCCGCGCCCAGGTCGGCGGCGCCCGACGCGGAGAGGGACGGGGCCACGGTCGGCACGGCGAGGTCGCCGCGGACGGCCCGGTCGGCGCTCCGGTACGCGCCGTCGGGTGCGAGATGGACGATGAAGTCGCCGCCCAGGACGGGCAGATGACGGTAGGTGCGGTCATAGCGCACATGCTGGCTGCCGTCCTTGTCGACGACCACATCGCGCACCGCGGTGTCCTGGGCGCCGGTGAGGCCCAGGGGGGTGGCATGCCCGGCGAGCGCCGCCTCGGCGTGACGGACGGCGGTGGCGCGGCTCGGGGCCGGGTGACCGGCCGCGGCTGCGCCCGCGGTGGCGGTGAGGGTGGAGGCCAGCAAAGTGGCAGCGGCCGCGGCTATGCCGAGCGGGGTGAGGCGCGATGCATGCCGAATCGATCTCATCGGACTCCTCGGAGTGCGTGGGGGGACGAAGGGCGATCTGAGCGGTGCTTCTGAGTTCGCCTCAGGTTTAAGGGTTCATGACATGTCATGTCCATACCGCAACGGTGATGAAGGAGGACACGGCACCGAACCGCCCCGACAATCGACGAGAAGGACACGCCACAGGCACAAGATCCGAAGAGCAGAGCCGAAGAGCTGAGGAGACCGACGGTGACAACGCCGGCATGGCTGACCGTTCTGACCACCACGGACAGCGAGGAGAAGGCCCACGCCCTCGCCCAGGGCGCGGTCGAGGCGCGGCTCGCGGCCTGCGCGCAGATCTCCGCGCCCGTCACCTCCGTCTACCGTTGGCAGAACGCCATCGAGACCACGGAGGAATGGCAGGTGCTGTTCAAGACGGCGGCCGGGCGCTACGACGAGCTGGAGGAACACCTCCGGGCGGCGCACGACTACGAGACCCCGGAGATCATCGCGACGCCGGTGGTACGGGGAAGCGACCGCTACCTCGCCTGGGTGACCGCGGAGACGGCCCCGGTCACGGCCCTCTGACCATGCCGCGGACCGACCCCGAACTGCCCTTCTTCGTCTATGGCACGCTGCTTCCCGGCGAACCCAACCACGACCTGTTCCTCCGGGACCGGGCGATCGTGGAACGGCCGGCTCTGCTGCCGGGCGCCCTGCTGTACGAAGGCCCCGGCTACCCGTACGCGATCGAGGGCCACGGCACCGTGCACGGCATGCTCGTCACGGCCGCGCCCGCCGTGTACGCGGAGCTGCTCGTCCTTCTCGACCGGCTGGAGGTGTACGTCGGACCGGGGCACCCACGCAATCTCTACGAGCGGGTCGCCCGCGAAGTCCGCCTCCCGGGCACGGTCCCGCCCGCCACCGGAACCGTCCGCGCCTGGGTCTACCTCGCGGCCGCCCCCGTCACCCGCTCCCTCCGTACCGGCGGCACCCCCATCCCGGGAGGCGATTGGCTCACCCGGCAGCCGCCTCCACCCGCACCGCGCACACCTTGAACTCCGGCATCCGCGACACCGGGTCCAGGGCCGGGTTCGTCAGCGTGTTGGCACGGCCCTCACCCGCCCAGTGGAACGGCATGAAGACGGTGTCCTGCCGGATCGCCCCGGTGATCCGGGCGGGCGCCACCGCCCGCCCGCGCCGTGAAGTGACCGCCACCGGATCGCCCTCCGCCACCCCGATCCGCTCGGCGAGCCGCGGATGCAGCTCCACGAACGGGCCGGGGGCTGCGGCGTTGAGCTCGTCGACCCGGCGGGTCTGCGCACCCGACTGGTACTGGGCGACCACCCGACCGGTCGTCAGCACCACCGGATACTCCCGGTCGGTCTCCTCGGCGGCCGGACGGTGCGTCACGGGTACGAACCGCGCCCGTCCGTCGTCCGTGGCGAACCGGTCCAGGAACAGCCGCGGCGTACCGGCGTGCTGCTCGTCCGGGCACGGCCAGAACACCCCGTCCTCCGCCGCGATCCGCCCGTACGTGATCCCCGCATAATCGGCCGGACCACCCGCCGAGGCGCGCCGCAGCTCGTCGAAGACCTCCTCGGGGTCGGTGGGGAACCCCTTGCCGTGCCCGAGGAGCGCGGCCAGCCCGTGCAGCACCTCCAGATCACTGCGGACGCCGTCCGGCGCGGTGACCGCCCGCTGCCGCAGCAGCACCCTGCCCTCGAGGCTGGTCGTCGTCCCGGTCTCCTCCGCCCACTGCGTCACCGGCAGCACCACATCGGCGAGTGCCGCCGTCTCCGACAGCACCACGTCCGCGACCGCGAGGAAGTCCAGCGACCGCAGCCGTCCCTCCACATGCGCGGCGTGCGGCGCGGACACCACCGGGTTGGACCCCATCACCAGCAGCGCCCGCACGTCCGTCCCCAGCGCGTCGAGGAGCTCGTACGCACTGCGCCCCGGCCCCGGCAGCGAGTCCGGGTCGACCCCCCACACCTGCGCCACATGGCGGCGCGCCGCCGGGTCGGTGAGCTTGCGGTAGCCGGGCAACTGGTCGGCCTTCTGGCCGTGTTCCCGCCCGCCCTGACCGTTGCCCTGCCCGGTCAGACAGCCGTACCCGGACAGCGGCCTGCCCGCCCGGCCGGTGGCCAGGCAGAGGTTGATCCAGGCGCTGACCGTGTCCGTGCCCTTGGACTGCTGCTCCGGTCCGCGCGCGGTCAGCACCATGGCGTTCTGCGCCTCGCAGAACATGTCGACGGCCTCCCGCAGTTGCGGCACCGGCACCCCGGTCAGCCGCTCCACCAGCTCCGGCCAGTGCGCCATGACACCGGCCCTGGCCTCGTCCCAGCCGTTCGTGCGGTCGCGCACGAACTCCTCGTCGACCCGGCCGGCCGCCACCACCAGATGCAGCATCCCGAGCGCGAGCGCCAGATCCGTGCCGGGCCGGGGCGCCAGATGCAGATCGGCCTGCTCGGCGGTGCGGGTCCGGCGCGGATCGATGACGATCAACCGGCCGCCGTTCTCCCGGAGTTCGGTCAGAAAGCGCAGCGCCGGCGGCATCGTCTCGGCGAGGTTCGACCCGACGAGGATCACGCACCCGGTGCGCGCGATGTCCTCCAGGGGGAACGGCAGCCCTCGGTCGAGACCGAACGCCCGCTGGTGCGCGGCGGCCGCCGACGACATGCAGAACCGCCCGTTGTAGTCGATCTGCGAGGTCGACAGGACGACCCGGGCGAACTTCCCGAGTGTGTAGGCCTTCTCGTTGGTGAGCCCGCCGCCGCCGAACACCCCCACGGCATCGGGCCCGTGCACGGCCCGGGTGCGCCGGAGCCCGTCGGCGATCGCGGCCAGCGCCTCGTCCCAGCCGGCCGGCTCCAGCTCGCCACTGACCGCGTCACGCACGAGCGGTCCGGTCAGCCGTACCCGTGAGGAGAGCACGGCGGGCGCGGTCCGGCCTTTGCCGCACAGGGCGCCGCGGTTGACGGGGAAGTCGGTACGTTCCACGACCTCGACCACCGGGCCGCCGGCCGCCGGGCCACCGGTGACCGGTCGCAGATTCATCCCGCACTGCAGCGAGCAGTACGGGCAGTGGGTCGCGGTGGGAGCAGTCTCGGTGCGGGCCATGGGCCCCAGCGTGCGAGCCAGGTGTTACGCGGATGCCCGCGACCGGTTACACCGCCGGAACGTGGACCTCAGCCCGCCTCCACCGGGCCCGTGAGGTCGGCCTCCACCAGGCCGGCGAACAGGCCGGCCTCCTCACCGCCCGCCGGTCGCCAGGGCATCCCCGACCCCGGGCTCCTGGGGCCCCAGGAAGTGCGGATCCGGCTTGAACATCGCGTCCAGTGCCGCCTTCCCCGCCGCGAACACCTCCCGCGTCCCGCCGTAGTACCAGGTCGCATCGTGCTTGGCGTCGACCCCGACCCCGTACGCGTCGATGCCCGCGGCCCGGCACAGCGCGATCGCCCGCCGGATGTGGAACCCCTGGCTCACCAGCACGGCCCGGTCGACCCCGAAGATCTGCTTGGCCCGCACGCAGGAGTCCCAGGTGTCGAACCCGGCGAAGTCGCTGACGATCCGCCTGTCCGGCACCCCGTGCGCCACGAGATACGCCCGCATGGCATCCGGCTCGTCGTACTCCTCGCGGCTGTTGTCACCGGTCACCAGCACGACCTTCACCTTGCCGTCCCGGTACAGCTCGGCGGCCGTGTTCAGCCGGTTCGCGAGATACGGCGACGGCTTCCCGTCCCACAGCCCGGCCCCGAACACCACGGCGACCTGCTGCGCGGGCGCGGCCGCGGCCGTCCGGACACGGGCGTCGGCGACGGAGTACATCCAGGTCGCGGGAGCCAGGCCCAGCACACAGGCGGCCATCACTCCCTGCACGGCCCACCGCTGCCCACGCCGCGTGCGCGGCAGGCGCGGCCGCAGCCGCCCGAGCCACCCCGGCCATTGCGGCCGCTTCCCTCGCATAGGAGTCCCTTGGTCGGTGTCATTGCGTCAACTGATCGGACGAGTATCAGGTCAAAAGGGTTCTCCACGGTGCGACTTTCTTCACCCGGACCGGCGCCGGCCGCGGCCCGACGCGCCTTCGCCGCCGGGCCGGTGGCATGCGGTGGCGGAGCGCGCCGTACGCACACCAGGCGCGGACCTTGCCCAGTAGCATCGGCCGATGTTGCTTCCCCGGCTGATCGCCTCCGATCTCGACGGCACTCTGCTGCGCCGCGACGGCACCCTCTCGTCCCGCACGCTCCGCGCCCTGCGCTCGGCCGAGAGCGCCGGTGCGCAGGTCGTCCTCGTCACCGCCAGGCCGCCCAGGTTCGTCGACCGGCTCGCCGAGGCGACCGGTCTGACGGGGACGGCGGTGTGCAGCAACGGCGCCCTCGTCTACGACATCGGGACGCGTACGGTCGTCTCCTCCCGTGCCCTGCCCGTCACCGTCGCCCAGCGTGTGGCCACCGCACTCGCCACCGTCCTGCCGGAGGTGGGCTTCGCCCTGGAGACGGGCAACCAGATCCTGTACGAACCGGCGTACCGACTGCGCATGTCCGAGGACATCGACGCCGAACTGCCCGTACCGTCCCTGGCGGACCTGTGGCTGACCGACGTACCCGTCACCAAACTCCTCGCCTGGTCCGACCGGCTCGACGCGGACACTCTGCTGGCCGCGGCCCGGCAAGGGGTGGATCCGGCGGGCAGCGACGTCCAGTTCACCCACTCCGGCGGACGCGGGCTCCTGGAGATCAGCGCGTCCGGGGTCACCAAGGCGGCCACCCTCGCGGAGCTCTGCGCCGGGCGCGGCATCGCCGCCACGGAGGTCATCGCCTTCGGTGACATGCCCAACGACCTGAGCGTCCTCGACTGGGCGGGCACCGGATACGCCATGGGCAACGCCCACCCGGCCGTGCTCGCCGCCGTGGCGTCACACACGAGGTCCAACGAGGAGGACGGGGTGGCCCACGTCCTGGAGCGCCTCTTCGGCCCGACGACCGCGCCGTGAGCCCGTGGCAAAGACCCGTCACCCCTGCGCAACGACCTGGCAACCTGCGCCCGCCACCATCGGTTCATGACGGAGTCGGCATCGGCACAGCCCCGCGAGTCCCTGCCTCTCGACAGCACAGCGCAACTCTTGACCCGCATCACCGCCCAGCTCGGCGCCCAGCTCAGCCATGTCTCCCTGAACGGAACGCGCAGACCCATGCACCACCGCACCGGAGGGCCCGCGCCGGGCTCCGCCACCACCACCCGCGCCCCTGCCCTCGTCGCCGTGGCACACGGCAGCCGTGACCCGCAGGCGCTGCGCACGGCCATGAGACTGCTGGACCGGGTGCGGGAACTGCGCCCGGGGCTGGACGTCCGGCTCGGCCACATCGAGCTGAACGAGCCGCTCCTGCCGTCGGCCCTGGCCGGCCTGGGGTCCGGCGACGCCGTGCTCGTACCGCTGCTGCTCGGCCGCGGCCACCACGTCAAGCGGGACATACCCGCGGCGGTCGCCGCCGCCCCCGCCCTGCGGGCCGTGATCGCGGCGCCGCTCGGGCCGCACCCCCTGCTCGTCGAGGCACTGTACGGGCGGCTCGTCGAAGCGGGCTGGCCGGCCGGGGAGGCCGACAGCCGCAGCTCCGCCGTGGTTCTCGCCGCCGCCGGTTCGCGTGACCCCGACTCGGCCGCCGACACCCGCCGCACCGCGCGGATGCTCAGCGAACGGCTCGGCGGGGTGTCCGTCGTCCCTGCTTACGCGTCCGCCACCACGCCCACCGTCCCCGTCGCGGTGCGCACCCTCGCCGCCCGCGGCCGGAACCGGGTCGCCGTCGCCTCCTACTTCACCGCACCCGGCCGCTTCGCGACGGCCGCCGCCGCTGCCGCCCCCGGCACCGCCGCGGCCCCGCTCGGCGCGCACCCCGCGATGGCACGGCTGCTCCTGCACCGGTACGACCAGGCGTTGGCCGGCGTACTCCCGGCACATGAAGTCGCGAGGAACGACCATCTCCTGGCGTCCGCCTGAGCCTTCTTGCCGGTCCGGCCGTTTACTGTCGGGACCATGGACGGTACGTGGGGCACACAGGAACACGGCACCGCGCCCTATGGTGCGGCCGACACCGAGCGCTGGGACACCGAGCCCGACAAACGGCCGGGCCGCACCGCCTTCCAGCGGGACCGCGCCCGCGTGCTGCACTCCGCCGCGCTGCGCAGACTGGCGGGGAAGACCCAGGTCGTCACGCCCGGCACCCGCAGCCTCGCCTGGGACGCGAGCCCCCGGACCAGACTCACGCACTCCCTGGAATGCGCCCAGGTCGGCCGGGAGCTCGGCGCCGCGCTCGGCTGCGATCCCGATCTGGTCGAGACGGCCTGTCTGGCGCACGACATGGGCCACCCGCCGTTCGGGCACAACGGCGAGCAGGCGCTCAACGACTTCGCCTCCGACTGCGGCGGCTTCGAGGGCAACGCGCAGTCGCTGCGGCTGCTGACCCGGCTGGAGCCGAAGCGGTTCGTGCGCGACGTGCGGACCGGCGACCTGGTCAGCGTCGGGCTCAATCTGACCCGGGCGGCGCTGGACGCCGCCACCAAGTACCCGTGGCCGCGTGGCGACCACCCCACCGACCCCGGCTCCCCGAAATTCGGGGTGTACGAGGACGACCTGCCGGTGTTCCGGTGGGCCCGCAAGGGCGCCCCGCCGAACCGCAAGTGCTTCGAGGCCCAGGTGATGGACTGGTCCGACGACGTCGCGTACTCGGTGCACGACTTCGAGGACGGGCTGCACGCCGGCCACATCGACCCCAACTGCCTCTTCGCGGAGCCGGAGCGCCGTGAGATCTGGGACGTGGCGATCGGACGGTACGTCCCGCCCGACACCGAACCGCAGGAGGTGTCCGATGCCCTCGACCGGCTCATCGGCCAGGAGTGGTGGCCGCACGGCTACGACGGATCCGCCGTCGCCCAGGCCCGGCTGAAGGACGCGACGAGCCAGCTGATCGGCCGGTTCTGCCTCGCCGCCGAGACCGCCACCCGCCAGGCGTACGGAGCCGGCAGCCTCGGCCGGTACGCGGCCGAACTCGTCGTCCCGCGCGAGGCACGCAACGAATGCGCGGTCCTGAAGGCGGTGGCCGACCGCTATGTGATGCAGCGCGCCGAACAGGAGGCGATCCGCGCCGACCAGCGGATCGTCATCGCGGAACTGGCCGCGGCACTGACCGCGCGCGCCCCGGAGGGCCTGGAACCACAGTTCCGCGCGCTGTACGAGCACGCCTGCGACGACCGGTCCCGCAAGCGCGTTCTGGTCGACCAGATCGCCGCCCTCACGGATGCCTCGGCCCGCTCACTGCACGCCTCGCTCGCCTCCTGGGGGCGCTGAGGGCCCGGCCCGGAGGCTGCCCCGGGCGCGCCCCGGCCCCGAGCGCCCCGCCGCGCGGGATACGGGCGTCCGCCCGCACACCCCCGTAGTCGCCTGCCTGTTCGGCGGCCCCGGGCAAGTCCTGCGGCCGTGGGGCGCGGCGATGGCGGTCAGTAATGGCGCAGGTGATGTGCTGGGAGCACATGCCACGCCGGGCGGGCGCCCGGCTCCGTCCGGGGCCCGCTCCGCGCGGCGCCGGCCCCGGCCGGCGCACCGGCCTGTGGCCAACGGGTGTGACCTGATCGGGGTACACCCTCTTTCGCCATCACGCTGCGTGCGGGACGCTCGCAGGTGGCGGCGGAGCGCAGCAAGCACCGAGGAGGCACCACAGTGGTCGACGCACATCGGACGTTCGTCATCGTCGGGGGAGGACTGGCGGGAGCGAAGGCAGCCGAAACACTCCGTTCGGAGGGTTTCAGCGGCCGGGTGATCCTGGTCGGCGATGAGCGTGACCATCCGTACGAACGACCTCCCCTCTCCAAGGGCTATCTGGCCGGCAAGGAGGCCCGTGAAAGCGTCTTCGTCCATGAGACGGCCTGGTACGCGGGCGTCGATGTGGAGCTCCACCTCGGCCAGCCCGTCACCGCCATCGACCGCGGCGCCCGCTCCGTGGAGCTCGGCGACGGCGCCGTCATCCACTACGACAAGCTGCTGCTCGCCACCGGCGCCGAACCCCGCCGCCTCGACATCCCCGGTACGGATCTGGCCGGCGTCCACCATCTGCGCCGCCTCGCCCACGCCGACCGGCTGAAGAACGTGCTGTCCGCGCTCGGCCGCGACAACGGCCATCTGGTGATCGCCGGGGCCGGCTGGATCGGCCTGGAGGTCGCGGCGGCGGCCCGCGGATACGGCGCCGAGGTCACCGTCGTCGAGCCGGAGGCGACCCCGCTGCTCCGGGTCATCGGCCCCGAGCTCGGCCAGATCTTCACCGAACTCCACAGCGACCACGGCGTCCGCTTCCGCTTCGGCACCAAACTCACCGAGATCGTCGGACAGGACGGCATGGTTCTCGCCGCCCGCACCGACGACGGCGAGGAGCACCCCGCCCACGATGTCCTCGCCGCGATCGGCGCCGCCCCGCGCGCCGCCCTCGCCGAAGCCGCCGGTCTCGCGATCGCCGCCCGCGGCGACGGCGGCGGCATCGCGGTCGACGCCTCGCTGCGCACCTCCGACCCGGACATCTACGCCGCCGGGGACGTGGCCAACGTGCCGCACCCGCTGTTCGACACCCGGCTGCGCGTGGAGCACTGGGCGAACGCGCTGAACAGCGGCCCGGCCGCGGCCCGCGCCATGCTCGGCCAGGACGGCGGCTACGACCGTGTGCCGTACTTCTTCTCCGACCAGTACGACCTGGGGCTCGAATACTCGGGCTGGGCGCCGCCGGGCTCGTACGACCAGGTCGTCATCCGCGGCGACGCGGGCAAGAGGGAGTTCATCGCGTTCTGGCTGAAGGACCGCAGGGTGCTGGCCGGGATGAACGTCAATGTGTGGGACGTCACCGAGACCGTCCAGGAGCTGATCCGGACCGGCCGGCAGATCGACCCGGACGCGCTCGCGGACCCGTCGGTGCCGCTGGAGTCCCTGATCTGAGCCGTGTCAGGACGGTGTTCCCCGCCGTGTTCCCCGCTGTCCTCTCCGTCGCCGGGCGGTCGTGATCAAGGTCCCGTCCGGCGACCGCGGCGACGACCGCGCACTCCTGTTGTCCGCCCTCCCCCGTAGACTTCACCCGTGGCAGGCAGGATCAATGACGACGATGTGAAGGCGGTCCGGGACGCGGTCCCGATCGACGCCGTCGTTTCCGAGTACCTCCAGCTGCGGAACGCAGGCGGGGGCAACCTCAAGGGGCTCTGCCCGTTCCACGACGAGAAGTCGCCCTCCTTCCAGGTCAGCCCGAGCAAGGGACTCTTCCACTGCTTCGGCTGCCAGGAGGGCGGCGACACCATCGCGTTCGTGATGAAGATCGACCACCTCTCCTTCTCCGAGACGGTCGAGCGGCTCGCCGCCAAGGCGGGCATCACCCTGCGCTACGAGGAGGGCGGCTACAACCCCTCCCACCAGCGCGGCGAGCGCATCCGGCTGGTCGAGGCGCACAAGGCCGCCGCCCAGTTCTATGTCGAGCAGCTGGACAGTCCCGAGGCGGAGATCGGCCGGAAGTTCCTTGCCGGGCGCGGCTTCGACCAGGCGGCGGCCGCCCACTTCGGCGTCGGCTACAGCCCGGCCGGCTGGGACCACCTCACCCGCTACCTCCGCGGCAAGGGGTTCAGTGACCGGGAGCTGATCACCTCGGGCCTCTCCCAGGACGGCCGCCGCGGCCCCATCGACCGCTTCCGCGGCCGCCTGATGTGGCCGATCAGCGACACGTCCGGCGAGGTCGTCGGCTTCGGTGCCCGCAAGCTCCGCGACGACGACAACGGGCCGAAGTATCTCAACACCCCCGAGACCGCGATCTACAAGAAGTCGCAGGTGCTGTACGGCATCGACCTCGCGAAGAAGGACATCGCGAAGGCCAGCCGGGCCGTCGTCGTCGAGGGCTACACCGACGTCATGGCCTGCCACCTCGCCGGCATCACCACGGCCATCGCCACCTGTGGCACGGCCTTCGGCGGCGACCACATCAAGATCCTCCGCCGGCTCCTGATGGACAACGGCAGCGCCCGGGTGATCTTCACGTTCGACGGTGACTCGGCCGGCCAGAAGGCCGCCCTGCGAGCCTTCGAGGACGACCAGAAGTTCGCCGCGGAGACGTACATCGCGATCGCCCCGGACAACATGGACCCGTGCGATCTGCGGTTGGCCAAGGGCGACGAGGCCGTCCGCGACCTGGTCGAACCCCGCACGCCGCTCTTCGAGTTCGCGCTCCGCCAGATCGTCGGGCGGTACGACCTGGAGACCCCCGCGGGCCGCGGCGCCGCCCTCGACGAGGCCGCCCCGGTCGTCGCCCGGATCAAGAACAGCTCCTCGCAGCACGAGGTCGCCGTCCAGCTGGCCGGGATGCTCGGCATCCTCGACACCCAGTTCGTCGTCAAGCGCGTCGCCCAGCTGGCCCGCTGGGCCCGCGACCGCGGCGACCGGGGCCCCGCCCCCGCGCCCACCCGCGGCGGCCCCCAGCACCAGCAGGGCCGGCCCTCCGCCGGCCCGTCGGGCCCGGCGCTCCATCTCCGCAGCCCCGCCCACCGCACCGAGCGCGAGCTGCTCAAGCTCGCCCTGCAGCGGCCCGCCCTGGTCGCCCCGGCCTTCGACGCCTATGGGGTCGACGAGTTCACCGCCCCGCCGTACGCGGCGGTGCGGCAGTGCATCGCGGAGGCGGGCGGCGCCGAACGGGGCCTCGCCGGCACCCGCGAGTATCTGGTCGGCGTCCTCGGCGCCGCTCCCGACGACACGGTGCGCAAGCTGGTCACCGAGCTCGCCGTGGAGGTCTTCCACGGCAAGTCCATCGACGAGGCGTACGCGGGCGAGCACCTGGTCAAGGTCCGGCTGCGCGCGGTCGACCGCCGGATCAACGACGTCCAGGGCAGCCTCAGCCGTCTCGGCAGCAATGTGGCCCCCGACCATCTGGCGGCCGCGCAGAACGAGGTCTGGGTCCTCCAGCAGTACTCCCAGTCCCTGCGCAACAACGGCGCCGACGCGCTCTGACGCGCCCAGGGCCTGTCCGGCAGCCAGGGCCGGGGGCCGGCTCCCCACGCGTAACCGACCGGTTACGGACCGGACTCAGAAAGTCCGCGCACGCCCCTCGTGGCGGCGATGTGTCTTCCCCCACACTGGGGGGCGGTGCCTGAGTCATCGGAGCGCGGTCGGCCCACTGCACGGTGGACCTCCCATCCCCGCGATCCGGCAGCGATCACCTGGAGGTCGCCCCCGTGCAGACCCGGACCGTGACCACAACCGAGCGTGTCTCGGCCGTCCCCGCGCAGAACCGGGCCATGCATCATCCGGAGGCAGCGGTGGACCCACTGACACCCGAACCGCCCGAACCGTCAGAACCGCCCGCAGCGGTCGTCGCAGCCGACGCCGTCATGGAGGAGCAGACGGAGGTGCCCGAACCCCCGGAGCCGCGCGGGCGCCCCGACACCAGCGGCCCGTCCTCGGACCTCTTCCGCCAGTACCTGCGGGAGATCGGTCGCATCCCGCTGCTCACCGCCGCCGACGAGGTGGAGCTCGCCCGCCGCGTCGAAGCCGGCCTCTTCGCCGAGGAGCGGCTCGCGAGCACCCCGGACCCGGACTCCCGGCTCGCCGTCGATCTCGACCGGCTGGTGGTCATGGGGCGGATGGCGAAGCGCCGCCTGATCGAGGCGAATCTGCGCCTCGTCGTCTCCGTCGCCAAACGTTACGTCGGCCGCGGACTGACCATGCTCGATCTGGTCCAGGAGGGGAACCTCGGACTGATCAGGGCCGTCGAGAAATTCGACTACGCCCGGGGTTACAAGTTCTCGACGTACGCGACCTGGTGGATCCGGCAGGCCATGTCCCGCGCTCTCGCCGACCAGGCGCGGACCATAAGGGTCCCGGTCCATGTCGTCGAGCTGATCAACCGCGTCGTACGGGTCCAGCGCCGCATGCTCCAGGAGCGCGGCTACGAGCCGACGCCCGAAGAGGTCGCCGCCCAGCTCGACCTGACGCCGGAACGGGTCGGCGAAGTGCTGCGGCTCGCCCAGGAACCCGTCTCGCTGCACGCACCGGTCGGCGAGGAGGACGACGTCGCGCTCGGTGACCTGATCGAGGACGGAGACGCGGCGTCCCCCGTGGAGTCCGCCGCGTTCCTGCTGCTGCGCGAGCACCTCGAAGCGGTGCTCTCCACCCTGGGCGAGCGGGAGCGGAAGGTGGTCCAGCTGCGCTACGGGCTGGACGACGGCCGGCCCCGCACACTCGAAGAGATAGGCCGGATCTTCGGCGTGACACGCGAACGCATCCGCCAGATCGAATCCAAGACCCTCAACAAGCTGCGGGACCACGCCTTCGCCGACCAGCTCCGCGGCTACCTGGACTGAGACCGACCGGTACATGGGGGTGCGACGCCACCCCTCTGTGCCGGCCGGTCCAGGACCGAAGAGATCAGTCGACCTCGGCGACCGCCTGCGCGAACTGTGCCGCATACAGCCGGGCGTAGGCCCCCTGCGCGTCCAACAGCTCGTCGTGCGTGCCCTGTTCGACGATCGACCCGTTCTCCATCACCAGGATGACGTCAGCGTCCCGGATGGTGGAGAGCCGGTGCGCGATCACAAAGCTCGTACGGCCGTGCGCGAGGCGGGCCATCGCCTTCTGGATCAGCACCTCGGTACGGGTGTCGACGGAGCTCGTCGCCTCGTCGAGCACCAGGATCACCGGGTCGGACAGGAACGCCCGCGCGATGGTGATCAGCTGCTTCTCGCCCGCGCTGACCCCGGTGCCCTCGTCGTCGATCACCGTGTCGTAACCGTCCGGCAGGGTACGGATGAAGCGGTCGGCGTGGGCCGCCCTCGCCGCCTCCTCGACCTCTTCCCGGGTGACCTTGCGCGAAGCGCCGTACGCGATGTTGTCCGCGATCGACCCGCCGAACAGCCAGGTGTCCTGCAGGACCATGCCGATCCCCGCCCGCAGCTCGTCGCGCGACATCTTCGCCACGTCGACGCCGTCGAGAGCGATCCGGCCGCCCGTCACCTCGTAGAACCGCATCAGCAGGTTCACCAGCGTCGTCTTGCCGGCGCCGGTCGGGCCGACGATGGCGACGGTGTGGCCCGGCTCGACGTTCAGCGACAGATCCTCGATGAGCGGCTTGTCCGGGTCGTAGCGGAACGACACCTTCTCCAGCGAGACGCTGCCGAGCAGCTCCACCGGGCGCTCACCCGTCTCGGGGTCGGAGCCCTGCTCCTCGGCGTCCAGCAGCTCGAAGATCCGCTCGGCCGAGGCGATACCCGACTGCACCAGGTTCGCCATCGAGGCGACCTGCGTCAGCGGCATCGAGAACTGCCGCGAGTACTGGATGAACGCCTGGACGTCACCGATCGACAGCACACCCGACGCCACCCGCAGGCCACCGACGACGGCTATCAGCACATAGTTCAGGTTCGACACGAACATCATCAGCGGCTGCATGATCCCGCTGTTGAACTGCGCCCGGAAGCTCGCCTCGTACAGCGCGTCGTTCTGCTCGGCGAAGTCCTTCGCGGACTCCTCCTGCCGCCCGAAGACCTTCACCAGGGAGTGCCCGGTGTACATCTCCTCGATGTGGGCGTTGAGCTTGCCCGTCACCTTCCACTGCTGCACGAACTGCGGCTGCGACCGCTTGCCGACCTTCGTGGCCACGACCACCGACAGCGGCACCGTCACCAGCGCGACCAGCGCCAGCAGCGGCGAGATCCAGAACATCACGATCAGCACGCCGATGATGGTCAGCACCGAGTTGATGAGCTGGCCCAACGTCTGCTGCAGCGTCTGCGAGATGTTGTCGATGTCGTTCGTCGCCCGGCTGAGCACCTCGCCGCGCTTGGCCCGGTCGAAGTAGGACAGCGGCAGCCGCGACAGCTTCGCCTGGATGTCCTCGCGCAGCTGGAACACGATCTGGTTGATCACCCGGATCGACAGCCGCGTCGACACCAGCATCAGCAGACCGGCACCGACATAGACCGCCAGCGCCGCCAGCAGTACGTTGCCCACCGCATCGAAATCGATGCCCTGGCCGGGCGTGAAGTCGACCCCGGAGAGCAGGTCGGCCAGGCCGCCGTTGGTCTTGCGCAGGCCCTCGATGGCCTGCTCCTTCGTCGTCCCCTCCGGCAGTCGCCGGCCGATGACCCCGGCGAACACCAGGTCGGTCGCCCTGCCGAGGATCTTCGGCCCGACGACCGAGAGCGCGACGCTCAGCACACCGGCCGTCAGCATCACGTACAGCGTGGTCTTCTCCGCGGTGAAGCGCTTCAGCAGCCGCTTCGAGGACCCCTTGAAGTCCATGGACCGGTCGGTCGGCGCCCCGCCCGCCATCATGCGTCCGCCAGGCCCGGCCATTACGCGGCCTCCGCTTCCGTCAGCTGGGAGAGCACGATCTCCCGGTAGGTTTCATTGCCGTCCATCAGCTCGTGATGGGTACCGGACCCGACGACCCGGCCCTCGTCCAGCACCAGAATCCGGTCGGCGTCACGGATGGTGGACACCCGCTGCGCCACGATCACCACGGTCGCCTCGGCCGTCTCCTGTGACAGCGCGCCGCGCAGCGCGGCATCCGTCGCATAGTCGAGCGCGGAGAACGAGTCGTCGAAGAGATAGATCTCCGGCCGCTGCACCAGCGTCCTCGCGATCGCGAGTCGCTGCCGCTGCCCGCCGGAGACATTGGTGCCGCCCTGCGCGATCGGCGCGTGCAGTCCGTGCTCCAGCTCCTCGACGAACTCCTTGGCCTGCGCGACCTCCAGCGCGTGCCACAGTTCCTCGTCGGTCGCGTCCGGATTTCCGTACCGCAGGTTCGTCGCGACCGTCCCGGAGAACAGATACGGCTTCTGCGGAACCAGACTCACCGTCTTCGCCAGCAGTGCCGGCTCCAGCGTCCGTACGTCCGTGCCGTCGACCAGCACCTGACCGTCCGTCACATCGAACAGTCGCGGTACGAGACCGAGCAGCGTCGACTTCCCGCTGCCCGTCGACCCGATGATCGCGGTCGTCTCGCCGGGCCGTGCCACCAGATCCACCGACCGCAGCACCGGCTCCTCGGCGCCCGGGTAGCGGAAGTCCGCACCCCGCACCTCCAGATGACCGTGGGCGCGCAGCTCCCGCACCGGCTCGACCGGCGGCACCACGCTCGAATCGGTCTCCAGCACCTCCTGGATGCGCTCGGCGCACACCTCGGCGCGCGGCACCATCATGAACATGAAGGTGGCCATCATCACCGACATGACGATCTGCATCAGGTAGGAGAGGAACGCGGTCAGCGCGCCGATCTGCATCCCGCCGCTGTCGATCCGGTGCGCACCGAACCAGACCACGGCGATCGACGACACGTTCACGACCGTCATCACGGTCGGGAACATCAGCGCCATCAGACGCCCGGTGGAGAGCGCCACATCGGTCAACTCGGTGTTGGCGCCGCGGAACCGCATCTCCTCGTACCCGTCGCGGACGAAGGCGCGGATGACCCGGTTGCCGGTGATCTGCTCGCGCAGCACCCGGTTCACCGTGTCGAGCCGCTCCTGCATCGTGCGGAACAGCGGCCGCATCCGTCGCACGATGAGACTCACCGCGATGCCGAGCACCGGTACCACCGCGAGCAGCACCGCTGACAGCGGAACGTCCTGGCCGAGCGCCAGGACGATGCCGCCGACACACATGATCGGCGCCGAGACCATCATGGTGAACGTCATCAGGACCAGCATCTGGACCTGTTGGACGTCATTGGTGGTACGGGTGATCAGCGAGGGCGCCCCGAAGCGCCCGACCTCACGTGCCGAGAACGACTGAACCCGGTCGAAGACCGTCGCACGGACATCCCGGCCAAGTGCGGCCGCGGTGCGCGCGCCGTAGAAGACGGCCCCCGTGTTGCAGACGACCTGGGCGATGGAGACGGCGATCATGATGCCGCCGTACTCCAGGATGTAGCCCGTGTCCCCCTCGACGACACCGTTGTCAATGATGTCGGCGTTGAGGGAGGGGAGATAGAGGGTGGCGCAGGTCTGCAGCAGCTGGAGCGCCACCAACAGCACGATCGGTTTCTTGTACGGGCCGAGACAGGCCCGCAGGAGTTTTATGAGCACGCGTGTCTCTCGGAGTCGGCAGGAGGTCTGGAGCCGACTCATTTTCCGGCAAGGCCCGGCGCGACCGCGAACGTTTTTCCTCAAACCCAGGTCAAAAACGAGACCCGGTTCACCTGTTGGAGACCGAACCTCCGAACGGGAACCGGCCTTGTCACCCGGAGCAGCCGGATCAGAACGCGGAGTCGAACGCCCCGGGGTGGATCTGGTCCCGCGTCGCTCTGTACTGCTGGCGCACCGCCTGGCCGATCGGCAGCTCCTCGCCCGGCTCCAGCACCTGCGCCGCCGCGCCCTGCCAGGCCGGGGGAGTGCGCGGATCGAGCGTCCCCTGCGAGACCCCCAGCGCCCAGGCCGCCTGCCGGGCCGCACCAAGCGCCGCATACTCGGCCGGCTGCGGTACGACGACCTGTGTGCCGAACAGTGCCGGTGCAAGCCCCTGCACGGCAGGCAGCTCGGCCGCCGCCCCCAGCAGGAACACCCGCCGCACCTCGACCCCGCGGCCGCGCAGCACATCGAGTGCGTCGGCCAGCGAGCACAGCATCCCCTCGAACGCCGCCCGCGCCAGATGCTCCGGCTTCATCGACTCGCGCCGCAGCCCGCTCAGCGTGCCCGCGGTGTGCGGCAGATGCGGGGTGCGCTCGCCCTCCAGATACGGCAGCAGGACCAGCCCGGAGGCGCCCGGCGTCGACTTCAGCGCCAGCGCGGACAGCTCCTCCAGACTCTCCAGCCCCAGCATCTCGGAGGTGCCCCGTAGTGCACGCACCGCATTGAGCGTGTACACGACCGGCAGATGCATTCCGGTGGCATCCGCGAACGACGTGATCATCCCGGACGGATCGGCCAGCGCCTCGTGGTGCACCGCCATCACCGAACCCGACGCCCCCAGCGACACCACCGCGTCGCCGGGCCCGACACCGAGCCCGAACGCCGCCGCCATCGTCTCGCCGGTCCCGGCCGAGATCAGCAGCCCCTCCGGCGTCGTCCCGGCGGCATCGGCGGGACCGAGCACCTCCGGCAGCGTGGCCTGCTGCCCGAGCGCGAGCTCCACCAGATCGGGCCGGTACGCACCGCTCCCCGCCGACCAGTACCCCGTCCCTGACGCGGCACCCCGGTCGGTGGTCCGCCGGGCCGGCCGGCCCAGCAGCTGCCAGACCAGCCAGTCGTGCGGCTGCAGCACCGAAGCGACCCGCTGCGCGGCCTCCGGTTCGGTCCGCGCCAGCCACCGCAGCTTCGACACGGGCTGCGCGGCCTGCGGCACGGCCCCGACCGCCTCGGCCCAGGCCTGCCGCCCGCCGAGCCCGTCGATCAGATCGGCCGCGGCGACCTGCGCCCGCTTGTCGTTGCCGAGCAGTGCCGGACGTACGAGGTTGCCCTGCCGGTCCAGCGGCACCAGACCGTGCTGCTGCGCGGACACCCCGATGGCCTGGACGCCTTCGAGCAGCCCGCCGGTGGCCGCCTCACCGAGTGAGAGCAGCCACACCTGCGGATCGACCTCGGTGGCCTTCGCCTCGACGGGATGTGCGGCGTACCCCTGCCGGAGTACGGCACCCGTGTCCGCATCGCAGACGACGATGTGTGTGAAGGCCGAAGAACTGTCCAAGCCGGCGACTATGCCCATGGTGAAGATTCTGCCGCACCGCCGGAGCTTTCCCGTACGGAAGGCGGGCGGCCGCCCCTGTTACGTATTACTGGTGCCCCAGTCGTCCTCGACACCCTGGCCCTGACTCCGCTCCCGCACCGACCGCACCCGCTCGACCACCGAGGCGGGCACCTTCTCGCCGACCTTGACGCTCACTGCGTGGTACGCCTTGCCCGCGAACTCGCGGCTGCTCTGCGCCGCGGACTCGGCGGTATTGCGCACGGCCGGGTTCTGGGCGATCTGACGTGCGGACTTCTTCAGCTGCTCGTAGCGCTCGCGTCCGGCGCGTGTGCCGATGACGTAACCGAGGGCCAGGCCGGCGATGAACGTGAGCCGGTACCGCATGGCTGCCACCCTTCTCCTGCTCCGTGCTTGCTGCGTATGTGCTCGGTGCGACGTGTGCTGCCCGCCTACCCGTCGGGGCCCGAGATCACCCGGGGCGATACCGATTGGCGGAGCACCCCCCTGCTTGCGCTAATGTATGTGTCGCAGCGAACGCACGCCGCCCGGCAGCAGCCAGGCAGGTAGGGTTCGGTGCAAACGCAGCAATCCCCTGTAGCTCAATTGGCAGAGCAGCCGGCTGTTAACCGGCAGGTTACTGGTTCGAGTCCAGTCGGGGGAGCGCGATCCCCTGTAGCTCAATTGGCAGAGCATTCGGCTGTTAACCGGAGGGTTACTGGTTCGAGTCCAGTCGGGGGAGCGGAACGGAAGAGGACCCCTCGGGGTCCTTTTTCGCGTGTCGGGCCGGAGGGCGGTTCGGCGGTCGGTGCGGGACTCTTTCGTGTCCACTTCACGCCGTCCGGAACCGGGCAGCAAGCAGCGCAGTCCTCATGGTCAGGCGAAGTCGACCATCCGGAGCGAGAGATCGTATGACCGGCTATGCTGCGGCAGACGGCGCGCACACATGTACGCGCCACGCCGAAAAGGGGCGGTAGCTCAGCCGGTTAGAGCAGCGGACTCATAATCCGTCGGCCGTGGGTTCGAGTCCCACCCGCCCCACCACGACGGCCGCAGTGCAGGAACGTTCCAGCCTCCTGGGAACAAGGATGCACGCGCGGCAGCGTCAGACGTGCAGGACACGCTGAAGGCTTTTCGCAGGCCCCCCGTCGGCCCAGAGCTGCCGGCGATCAGGACATGACAGAGTCCCGATTGCGTGTGCGGCCGGGGATCCGCGCGGGGCGTGCCGGCCCGAACTCGGTGCGTACCGACCGGTTTCATCCGGGCATGCGTCAAGTGGGCTCGCTGCCGCTGGTGTTGAGAGGGCGCGCGAGCGTCGTGGTGTCTCGCGGCGAGGCCCTGACGCCCGGCGCGGGCAATTTTCTTTGCATTGGCAACGCACTTCGCTCATCGCGGCTACCGGGGTGGCCCCTCGAACGGCAGCGGCGCGCCGTCACGCTCCGGGGCTGTTCCGTTGCGCCGCGCCCACCCCTGTGGGTGCCTGCCGGCTGTCGACCCGGATCCGCGGGGGTGCGGGGCCGCTGCGGCCGCTTCCGTCAGGGATGCTGCGGGCGGGCCCGGTTGTGCTGATGAGGGGCCCTGTGGACCGCCCCGAGCCTGCGGGTCGCGCAGGGCGGCGCGTCGAATATTTGCCGGGAAATATGGCTTTTGCCCGAATTCATACGCGTACGACTTGTTGGTCTGAATTAGGCGTCGTAGGGTCGATAGTGCCGCGGCAGAAACAGGGAGCGGCGCACCAACTGCCCAAAGGAGGCGAAGATGAACATCCGTGACATCTTCCGCCACAGGGACAGGGACCGCTGGGGCCGCTGGGGCGGCTACGGAGGCTACGGCGGCTACGGCGGCTACGGCGGCTACGGCTATGGCTACGGCTACGGCCGGCGTGGACGTGGACGCGGCTTCGGGCGCCGAGGCCGCGGAGGCTACCGCTACTGACCAGCCTTCCCAGAATCTCCAAAACCCCCAACACGAGGCTGGCCCGCGCAACCGCGCGGGTCCGCTTCGTGGTTTTGGGGCCCGCGCCCCAGGGGCCTCCCGTTCGGATCATGTCCACTTTGCGACCCCTGGCAGGCGCTCTTCACGGCATGAATCACGACGGCATCGCAGTTCGCGCCGCGATCCGGCCCTGGTCCGGGAAGAGGCTCTGGCGGCGGTCCGCATTCCGCACTTCTCAGTGATGTGAGGCCCATGCGCCTTCTCGGCCCCCTCGCGCGCCCCGACGAGCCGCCCCCGGAATCGGTGACGGACGTTCCGATCCGTACCGACCCCATTACCGTGGTCCGGTCGTTCCGACGGTTCTGGCCGCTTACCTATGGCGACCGGCGCTGGCTTCTGCTCATCTGCGCCCTCGCCATCGTGAGCGCGATCGCGGAGACCATCACCATCCTTCTCTTCGCGGAACTGACCGACAACGCTCTGCAGCAGGGATCCGTCAGTGCCTTCTGGAAACCTGCTGGTCAGTGGCTCACCGTGGCTGTCATCGGTGCGATTGTGGGGTACCTGTGCAGCTCGCTCGCGGTCTGGACCGCCGAACGCTTCGTGATGCGGCTGCGGGCCCGGGTCTTCAGTCATCTGCAGACGCTGCCGCCCCACTTCTACCAGCGCAATCGTCGTGGTGACCTGGTCGAGCGGCTCACCGGCGATGTGGAAGCCATCGAAGCCCTCGTGGTCTCCGGCATCGTCGGGGCTGCAACCGCTCTCTTCAACACCTTCTTCTACGCTGCCGCCGCTGTGTGGCTGAGCTGGAATCTGGCCCTCGCCACCTTTGCCATGGTCCCCCTCTTCTACCTCACCACCCGCGTGTTCACGGGGCCCCTGCGCGCGGTGTCCCGGCGCGGACGCGCGGCGGACGGTGCCATTACGGCCGTCGTCGAGGAGACGCTGGTCAATGTCGTCATGACCCAGGCGTACAACAGGCAGCACGACGAGGAGGAACGGCTCCTCGGCAAGGCGCGTGCCCGGTTCACGGCGGCGGTGAGGGGCACCCGGCTCGCCGAGCTCTACGAGCAACTCGTGGAGGTCCTCGAAACCGTGTGTGTCCTGGTGATCATCGGTCTGGGTGCATGGCAGATCTCCACGGGACGGATGACGCTCGGACAGCTCCTCGCCTTCGCCGCCTTCATCGGTTCCCTCTACCCGCCGATCCGCTCCCTGGGCCAGCTCGGTCTGACGGCCACCGCCGCGACCGCCGGAGCCGAGCGGCTTCTGGAGATCCTCGACACCGAGCCCACCGTCACCGACCCGGGCGCATCTGTGGCGGCCCCGGCCCGGCCGCGCGCTGTCGGCGAGGTGGAGGCGCGGCAGATCGCCTTCCACTACCCCGGCAACCCGGAGCCGGTTCTCCGCGATCTCTCGTTCACCGCGGTCCCCGGCGAACTGCTGGTCATCACCGGCCCCAGCGGCGCCGGCAAGTCGACCCTGGCCGCTCTGCTGCTGAGGTTCTACGACCCGGACTCCGGCAGCATCCGGCTGGACGGCACCTCCGTGGACCAGCTGCCGCTGACGTACCTCCGCCGGAACATCACGCTGCTGCCGCAGGACACCCTCGTCCTGCACGACACCATCGAGCAGAACATCGCGTGCGGGCGCACCGATACGACCCGCCGTGACATCGAGGAAGCCGCGCGCGCAGCCGACGCGCACGACTTCATCCGGGCCCTTCCCGACGGCTACAACACTGTTGTCTCGCCCGGCACATCCCGGCTCTCCGGAGGCCAGCTGCAACGCATCGCGATCGCCCGTGCCATGGTCCGCGACGCGCCCGTTCTCCTTCTCGACGAGCCCACCACGGGCCTGGACGCCCTGGCCGCACAACGCATCCTCGGCCCGTTGCGACGCCTCGCCGAGGGGCGCACCACCATCGTCATCACGCACGACCTGGCCCTTGCCGCCGACGCCGACCGCATCCTGGTGCTGGACGAGGGGCGTCTGGTGGAGTCGGGCACGCACACCCAACTGCTAGACCGGAGCGGTCTGTACGCCACGCTGTTCGACGCCAAGCCCTCGCGTCCCAACGGCACCGTGGACTCCCGCGCCCGACATGCGCGCCCCTCGGGAATCCATTGGCGGTAGGGGGCCCAGGGGCCGTCCGGCGGTGATCCGCC
>NZ_JBEXID010000093.1:0-24812 GCF_040608395.1 Streptomyces sp. NPDC005181 | reverse complement strand
CGATCCAACCACACCGCGACGGCCCAACTCGACGACCACCAAGCGTGATGAGGCGGCCGGAACGATCACGCTCCGATTACCAACTGAATGTTTGCCTTCGCACTCCTCCAGCAGGCCATCGCCCTGCTGCCGCTGCCGGCACCGGCTGGGTCGGCCACGGTCCGGCCGGCCCCGCTCACTCCGGCGCACTCGACGCACCTGGCGCCCTACGACGTGATCACAATGCACGAGGGCACACCGATGGCGGGTGCGGCCACTCTCATCGAGATCGCTCCGCCCGCGCGGACCATGCGCACCTGAGACGACGAACGAGGTCTGCCCGGGACGCGCCTGCGCATTTCACGGACCCGCGCGACCATGGGGGCCTCACTCCAATGGCCCAATGCGCGGGCGGGGGCCCCACCGGTGTCGCGCTGCGCCGCCCGGGGTGCGGCGGACGGCCCTTCCGGGCCGGGAGGTTGCACCGTCCATCCGGGTGAGGCGCGATGGAGTCCGGACGCGCCTCCCCGGTGGGCCGGGCCCACGGACGCGCCCGGGCGAGGAGGAATCGGTCATGGCAGCCCCTGACGATTTCATGGATCCCGGAGAGCTCGACGGCCTGACGGTGTACGACACCGCGGGCGAGAAGGTGGGCAGCGTGGGGCGGGTGTATGTCGACGACGACACCGGTCGGCCGGACTGGATCACGGTGAAAACCGGCCTGTTCGGTATGAAGGAGAGTTTCGTACCGCTCCACGGGGCCCGCAAGGTGGGCCCCGACTTGCACATCAAGCATCCGAAGGACAGCGTCAAGGACGCTCCCAGGGTGGACGCGGACGCGCATCTCTCCGTGGCCGAGGAGGAGGAGCTCTACCGGCACTACGGCCTCACCGGGAAGCTCGGAGGTCAGGCGCGGTGACCCGACCGTGGGAAGCCGCAGGCCCTCGAGCCGGCGAGCCGGATCGAGGGCCTCCTCACGTCGTGATGCGGGCGGAACCCGTCCCGGGAACCGGCCCGACTTCCTCAGCCGCGGGGCGGACGGTGTCACGCACAGGTTGCGTGACACCTACGTCCGGCATCGACGGATGCGGTCACCCACGGCCGGGACCTGGCTTGAGCATGTGGTCCGGATGGCCCGTCGCCCCGCGCCGCCGTGTGTTCGGTGGGCTCAGGCATTGGGGCGCTTGCCGTGATTGGCCTTCTTCTTCTTGCGGGCGCGTCGCTTGTTCCCTCGCTTGGCCATGGTTCACATCTCCCATATTCAGGACTTTTCGGGCGTTCGTCATTGTAGGTTCGGCCGGGCGCGTCCGCCTCCGGGCCGTTACGCGCCGTTGGCGTCACGGAGCCCTCACCGTTGCGGTGCCCCTCGCACCACTGCCGTTCGTGCGGGTGCCTCTGCCTGTGCCGAAATCCGGCCACCCCCGCTCCGTGCCTACGGGCGCTGGAGGGCGATCACGGCGTTGTGGCCGCCGAACCCGAAGGAGTGGCTGACGGCGCGGCGGACCGGCTGCAGAAGAGGCGCCTTGGTGATGCAGGCGATGTCGAACTCGGGTGCCGGGGCGTCCAGATTGGCGATCGGCGGTACTACTCCGTGCTGGAGCGTGAGGATCGTCAGCCCGGCCTCAATGGCTCCGGCTGCCCCCATGCAGTGGCCCAGCACGCCTTTGGGAGCGGTGACGGGCGGCCGGTGCGGATAGACCCGGCCGATGAGGGCGGCTTCGGTCGCATCGCCCAGCGGTGTCGACGTCCCGTGCGCGTTGACGTGTTCGACGTCCTCGGCCCGCCAGCCCGCGTCGCGCAGCGCGGCCTCGACAGCGGCCCGGGCGACGGCGCCGGACGGGTGCGGGCTGGTGGGATGGTGGGCGTCGGTGGTGGCCCCCGCGCCCGCGAGCACTGCCCTCGGCGCCGCGCCCCTGGCCCCGGCGTCGTCCGCCCGCTCCAGCACCATGAGGGCGGCGCCCTCGCCCATGACCAGTCCGGCACGGTCGGCCGCGAACGGCCGGCAGAGACGGGCCGGGTCGCCGTCCCTGCGGGCGCCGGCGCCGGACCGGGCGAACCCGGTCATGGCGACCGGGAAGACGATCGACTCGGTGGCGCCGGCGAGCGCGATGTCGCACTGGCCGGTGACCAGCAGGTCCCGGGCCACGGAGAGCGCGGTGACCCCGGACGAACAGGCGGTGCACGGCGCCAGGCTGGGACCCGTGGCCCGCATCTGGATGGCGATCTCGGCCGCGGGCATGTTCGGAATGGTGAGCAGGATGCCGGACGGGGAGGTGGCCTCCGGCCCGCGCCGGTCGAGTGCGACGGCCTGTTCGGTCAGACCGGCGGACCCTCCGCTGCTGGTGCCGACGACGACGGCGACCCGGCTGCCGTCCCAGTCGGCCGGGTCCAGTCCGGCGTCCGCGACCGCCTCCCGTGCCGCGAGGACGGCGAACTTGACGTACTTCCCCATCCGGAAGGCCGTCCGGCCGCCGACCGCCTCGTCCAGATCGATGCCGGAGACCGTGCACGCGAAGTCGATCTCACAGCCTTCGAGTTCAGGGACGGTGCGGGCAGGCGAGACCCCGGCACAGACCCCGTTCCAGGTGGTTTCGGTGTCGTTGCCGGCCGGGGTGATCATGCCCAGGCCGGTGACGACGACGGCGGGCCTGTTCATCGGGGGCTGCTCATCGCTGCCTCGCCGCTCGCCGCCGTCGCGCCGCCGACCGTCTCGACGATGAACCGGGTGATGTCGGCCAGGGTGGCGTCCTTGTAGAGCGTGTCGGAGCCGGCGTCGACGCCCAGCTTCTCCTTGATGATGACGGCGAACTCGGCGACGGCGAGCGAGTCCATCTCCAGGCTGTCCATGGTGGAGTCCGGGAGGATCTCGGCGGCGGGCACCTTGAAGGTGTCGATGAGGACGTCGGTGATCTTGGGATGAATCGCACTCATGGTCTTCCTCTTCACTCGGTGGTGCAGGTGCGCCGGGACGGGTGAATGCACCGCCCCGACACCGAAGTAACGGGATGAGGTTGCTCCAGTTACGCCTTGCGGCGAACCGATTCGCCTACACCCGTACGCGGGTTCGCACAACGCCGGGCGAGGATGGATGTGGTGCCCCAGTACGCCAGCAGTACGACCCGGACACCGAGCGCCTCCGCGGCCTCCCGTACCCGGCGGGTCCGCCCGGCTGCTCGCTCCTGCGGGGCCGTCACCGCTCTCCCTCGGTCCCGGCGGCGATCTGCCACGCCGCCTCAGGGTCGTCGTACGCGTCGGCGTAGTCGGCGCCCGCGATGGGCCAGTCGGCGAGCACCTCCTCCGGCAGCGCGAAGGACTCGATCAGGGTGGGCAGTTGCACGGCGACATCTGCGATGAGCCCCTCGACGACGTCCGGCAGAGCGTCGACCTGACCGATGGTCAGCCGACCGGCGGCGAGCAGATCACCGCTGTTGCGGGCCACCCACCGCAGGGCGAACAGCCGCTGCAGTTCCGCCAGTCGATCCCGTGCGGGCCCCTCGGGCAGTCCGGCGACCGCGTCCGCGTACGCCTCGGCCGCCTGCCGGTGGGCGTGGGCCTCGACGCCGCGCAGCGCCGGCCCGGACGCCGCGTTCCACCGGTCCAGCGGACCACCCTGCCGGGCGCCGTTCATCCGCGCCCTGGCCCGGGCGAACCAGAGGTTCTCCACATGTGCGTGCAGCCGCCCGAGGAACCGTGGGTCGGCGAGATCTCCGGGCGCGGCATCAGGAGTGCTGTCCTGCGGGGCCTGCGGAGCGGCGAACAGCATTTCGGCGGCCGCCTTGGCGTGGATGGCCAGATTGTCTCCCTCGGCAGTGATGACGCCCTCCGCACCGGCGACGAGTTCGGCCATGCCGTTGTTCTCCAATAGCGCCTGGGCTCCGCATCGTTCACGGCATTCGACGATGACCTCGCGGGCGCGCCAGGTGATCCACCCCTTCGCCACGGCGACCAGCCGCTCCGCCTCGGCCCGCCCCGTCCCTGGCACTGTGCCCGGATCTGTGCCGGCCTGGGCCTCCCACCGGTCGAGGGCCCTGCGGTGCAGCAGGCTCATCGCGAAGACAGTGGCCATGGCCTCGGCCAGCGGCCCGTGGTGGCTGCGGTGGGCGATCACCGGCACCGGCTTCGTGGCGCGCGGACCGGAGATGTACCGGTGGCCGCCGTAGCGGACCGCGACGGCCAGCGTCGCGCGCGCGGCGCCGACCGCGCAGGCGCTCATGGAGATCTTGCCGACCGTGACGCGTCCGATGGAGGTGAGGAAGCGACGCCTGCGGTTACCCATGGCGCTGCTGAAATCCCCGTTGTCGCCGACCCGTCCGTGCTCGCCGCCGAGCAGCGCCTCGCGTTCCACGAAGACCTGGTTGAAGGAGGTCAGACAGTGGTCGACCGGGCTGCCCAGACGCATGGGGAGCCTGCGGACCCGTACCCCGGGCAGCGGCCGCACCTCGTCGGTGAGGGGCACCAGAAAGAGAAAGACGCCGTGGTCGGTGCCGTCGGCCAGCAGGCGTGCCGCGACCAGTCCGGTCTTGGGTCCGCCGGCCGGGCTGGCGTTGGGCATGAACTTCTGTGCCCCGGAGTGCGGGGTGTGCAGGACGAATCCGTCGCGTGCGCGGTCGTACGTCGCCGTGGTCTCGACGGCCACCGCATCATTGCCGTGCGCCACCTCCGTACAGAGGAAGGTGCCGATGCGCCGCAGTTGGAGGAAGTCCGACAGATCGCGACGGGTGTCGCCGTCATGGTCGAGGAGGCTGCCGAGGAAGAGGTTGTAGTGGATGCCCGCGACGGTGGTGAGCGCCGGGTCCACCGGGCCGATCCACTCGTGCAGGGCGGCGAGGGCGCGTGGGTCGGCGGCCGGCCTGGCGGCGCTGTCGAGCGTGCTGTTGAGGATCCTCAGCCGTTCGTACGCGAGGACGAGGCGCTCGTCGGGTGTGCGGTCGGGTGCGCGGCGGAACGGCTCTGTGGCGATCAGTCGGCGCCAGGAGCCGTGCTCCTGGCGGAAGTTACCGCCGAAGAGCACACCTTTGAGAAGGTCCGCGGTGGCCTGAGTGGCGGTGCTGTCGATCGTAGCGGTCATGAATACTAGAACGATCAAGGAACGGCGAGGACACACTTCCTCGCCGTCCGTTGCACTGGGGAGACATCTCGTCAGGCGCGCTCGAAGGCCAGCGCGACATTGTGTCCGCCGAAGCCGAAGGAGTGGCTGACGGCCCGCTGGACGTCCTGCCTGCGCGGCTCCTTGGTCACGCAGTCGAGGTCCCACCCGTCCGGCAGTGCGTCCAGGTTGGCGATCGGCGGCACGATGCCGTGCTCCAGCGTCAGTACGGTCGCCACCGCCTCGATCGCACCGGCCGCGGCGAGGGTGTGCCCGATCACTCCCTTCGCGGCGGTGACGGAAGGACGGTGCGGGAAGAGCCGGGAGACGAGCTCGGTCTCCATCGCATCGTTCAGCGGGGTGGACGTGCCGTGCGCGTTGATGTGGTCGACATCGTGGGGCTTCCAGCCCGCCTCGTACAGTGCCGCCTCCACCGCCTGTTGCGCACCGCAGCCGTCTGGTGCGGGAGCGGTGGGGTGGCGGGCGTCCGTACTGGAACCCGCGCCGGTCAGCAGCGCGCGCGGCCGGCCGCCGCGGGCGCGGGCGTCGGCGGTTCGCTCCAGTACGAGCATGGCGGCGCCCTCGCCGAGGACGAACCCGTCCCGGTCCGCGGAGAACGGCCGCGACGCGCCCGCCGGATCACCGGTCCGGGTGGAGAGCGCCCCCATCTTCGCGAAGGCCGCCACCACCAGCGGCGTCAGCACGGACTCCGCCCCGCCCGCCACCACGGTGTCGCACCGACCGCTGGTCAGCAGGTCGCGGGCGACAGCGATCGCGGTGGACCCGGAGGCGCAGGCGGTGGCGGGCGCGAGGCTGGGGCCCTGAGCGCGGAGTTCGATCGCGACCTCGCCGGCCGCCGCGTTCGGAATCATCATCGGCACCAGCAGCGGAGAGACCGCCTCCGGTCCGGCGGCGTCCAGCCTGCGAACGTTGTCGACGAGCAGGGACACGCCGCCGACACCGACACCGAGCACCACTCCGACCCTGGATCCGTCCCAGTCCGCCGGGGAGAGTCCGGCGTCCGCCACGGCCTGCCGGGCGGCGACCAGGGCCAGTTTCACGAACCGTCCCATCCGCCACACCGAGCGGCCGCCCACCACCTGGTCCAGGTCGATCCCGTCGACCGGGCAGGCGAAGTCGACCGGCAGTCCTGCCAGTTCGTCGCAGCGCCGCGCCATGGAGCGTCCCGCGCACAGCCCCGCCCAGAAGGTGTGTTCATCGGCGCCGGCGGGAGTAACCAGCCCCACTCCCGTCACCGCGACCCCCGTGTCAGTCTCCGTCATGTCCTGTTCCCTCCGTCGCGCACCGTGTGTGGTTCATGTGGGTTCCCGGCCAGCGAAGAGCGGCCGACCCCCAGGTCAGACCGCCTCCGAAGGCGGTGATCAGCATCCGGTCGCCAGCCCGGAACCGGCCCTGGGAGGCGGCGTCCGCGAGCGCCAGCGGAATCGATGCAGCACCTGTGTTGCCCACCCGCTCCAGGTGCGTGACACAGCGCCGCGCGTCGATGCCGACGCGCGCTGACACCGCCCGCAGAATCCGCGCGTTGGCCTGGTGCGGTACGAAGTGGTCGACGTCGGCGGCATCCCACCCCACCTTGGCCAGCAGCGCCCGGCAGGATCCGGTCATCCGCTCGACGGCGTGCTGGTACACAACAGGTCCTTTCATACGGAAGAACTCGTCGCCCTCGGCGGCCTGCTCCGGCGTCGAGCGGGACCGCGCTCCGCCACCGGGCACGGTGATCAGGTCGTACCCGGTGCCGTCGCTGCCCAGGTCGAAGGCGAGCAGCTCACCGAGGGACCCCGCCCGCCCGGCCCCCACGAGCGCCGCCCCCGCCCCGTCGCCGAACACCACGCCCGCCGACCGGTCCGCCGGGTCCAGCCAGGCCGAGTACACATCCGCGCCCACCAGCAGCACCCGGTCGTGGAGACCGGCGGCCACCAGCCCCCGGCAGACGGCGAGACCGTAGACGAAACCGCTGCACGCGGCGCCGAGGTCGAATGCGGGGACCGTTCCCAGACCGAGCCGGGCAGCGAGGGCGGGGGCCGTGCCGGGGCAGGGATGGTCGGGGGTGGTGGTCGCGAGCACGAGTGCGTCCACCGGCCCGGCGGCGGTCGAACCGCCGTCCCCGACCAGCCGTCGGGCGGCTTCGAAGGCGATATCCCCGGTGGCCAGTCCCGCCCCGGCCCGGTGGCGGCTGACGATGCCGGTGCGGGCACGTACCCAGGCGTCGTCCACGCCCCAGGCGGCGGGCAGCGCGTCATTGCCCACCGGTTCGCCCGGCACCCACCCCGCGACGGCTTCCAGGACCGCGGCCCGTACGGGGGCCGGGCCGGAGCCCTGGTCGGGCACCGTCAAAGGCCGTGAGAACAATCCGGTGGGCCGCTCCGCGTCCCGCTCGGTATCCGGCTGCACACCGCCGTCGCGTACGTATCCCCTCGCCACTCGCTGCTCCGATTCCGTGATCGATCACGCCTGCCGGCTGTCGAACGGCAGTCGTCCCGGCAAGGATGCGCTTACTGGGCCGAACGGGGGCGCGTGAAGCCCGGGGGCGTGAACGACGTACCCCCGCGAGCCCCCGGGTTCGCCCTTTCGCAGCAACCCGCCGCGCTGCACGGACACGCAGGGCGTCCCCTTGGGGCATGGCAACACCGGACCCCGATCACTTGGATTCCTCCGCCGCCCGCGCCGAGATGGATGCGCTGCGCGCGCGGGTGGCGCAGCTGGAGACGCGTGCTCCGACGCGGCCGCGGCCCCGGATCCGTTCGTTCTTCGCCGTGCTGCTGATCCTCGTCGCGGCCGTCCTCACGCCGCTGAGCGTCGTCGCCGTCTGGGCCAAGAACGACATCGGTGACACCGACCGTTATGTGGCGATGATGAAGCCCCTGGCGTCCGACCCAGATGTGCAGGCCGCGGTGTCGAACCGCGTCACCGACGTCGTCATGACGCATCTGGACATCCATGCGCTGCTCGAAGAGGTGGCCCCCGCGGACCGGCCGGTTCTCGACAAGGCGCTGGGGCGGCTGAGCGGCCCGATCACCACCGGTGTCTCGAACTTCGTGCACGGGACGGTGGAGAAGTTCGTGACCTCGGACGCCTTCGAAAAGGTGTGGGTCGGCCTCAACCGGGACGCCCACGCGGCGGCCGTCAAGGCACTGACCGGCAGCGGAGGCGGGGCCGTGAAGCTCACCAACGACACGGTTGTCATCGATCTGGCCCCGGTGATCGACCGGGTGAAGCAGCTCCTGGTCGACCACGGGCTGACGATCGCCGCGAAGATCCCCGAGATCCACACCGACTTCACCGTGCTGAGGTCCGATGCGATCGGCAAGGCCAAGAAGGGGTTCCGGCTGCTGCAACTGGCCGGGTTCTGGCTGCCGGTGGTGACCCTGGTGCTCGCCGCGGGCGGGGTACTGCTCGCCGTGCGCCGACGCCGGGCGCTGGTCACGGCGGCCCTCGCGGTCGCGGTGGGCGCCGCCGTGCTCGGCGTGGCGTTGTGGGTGTTCCGCGCGTTCTATCTGGACAGTCTTCCGGAGTCGGTGTCGCAGCCGGCGGCCGGCTCCGTCTTCGACGCCCTGGTCATCTATCTGCGCGCCGTGGTCCGGCTGGTCGTCACGCTCGGCGTGGTCGTGGCGCTCGCAGCCTGGCTCTCCGGCGAAGGCCGCGCCGCCACCCGGCTCAAGGCCATGTGGAACGGTGGCATCGGCGCCGTACGCGACGCGGCCGGGATCACCGGCGGACCGGTCGGAGCCTGGGTGCACCGGGCAAAGCGGTGGCTCAACTGGACGGTCGTCGCGGTGGCCGCCGTCGTACTGGTCGTGTGGGACCGGCCGACGGGGCTGGTCACCGTGTGGATCGCGATCGCGGCGCTGTTCGCCCTCGCGGTCGTGGAGTTCCTCGACGACGACAGCACGCCCCACCTGCTTCCGGAGCCGCATGGGCAGGCGCACAGGCAATAATGACCGGGCCGACGACGAACCGCCCTTCGTGGGCCGTGACGCCGAAGTGGCGCTGCTCAACGCGGTGCCCGGCCCCTCGGCGCCCCGCGCAGTGGCGCTCACCGGCGAGCCGGGCATCGTCCCGGACCCTGGCCGAAGCGGCGGCCCGGCGGGCGTCCGGGTGTCGGCCGAGGACCGGCACGGCAACACCGTCGGCTCGGCGCCCCCCGGGCCATCCCGGTCGGGTGACCCCGCGCTGACGGCAGGACATGACGGTGCCACCGTTCCCGCGAGGGGGCGGTGGCACCGTCATGTCGGGACCCTGTTCAGAAGCGGGTGAGGGCCCCCTCCAACTCCGCCTCGTCCGGCGGGTTGGCGCCCGCCCGTGCGACGGTGACAGCGGCCGAGGCCGCCGCGTGGCGCAGGACATCGGTCACGGTGTCCCGGTCCAGCGCGCGCAGCCCCTCACGGCCGCCCACGCCGAGCAGCCCGTGCGAGGCGAGGGCGTGCAGCGTGCCCGACATGAAGGCGTCGCCCGCACCCACCGTGTCGACGACGTCGGTGGGAAGCGCGCCGACCGTCACGTGCCCGCCCGGGAACACGGCCAGCGCGCCGTCGCCCCCTCGGGTGACGAGGACAACGGCCGGGCCGGTGGCGCGCCACCGCTCGGCGACCTGCTCCGGCTCCTGGCCCGGATACAGCCACTCCAGATCCTCGTCGCTGGCCTTGACCACATCACTGAGCGCGACACAGCGCTCGACCTTGCGCACGGCTGCGTCGTGGTCCCCCATCAGCTCGGGCCGCACATTGGGGTCGTAGCTGACCGTCGCGCCCGCCCGCAGAGACTCGACGGCGCCCAGAACGGTCGCGTTGCCGGTCTCCATCACCGCCGCGATGGAGCCGGTGTGGACATGGTGCGGCGGCCGGTCCAGCGACACCGGGTCGAGCGTCCAGGTGATCTCGAAGGTGTACGCGGCCCGGCCGTGGCCGTCCAGCGTCACGGCGGCGGAAGGGGTGGGCGCCGCAGCACCGTCCGTGCGGACCTCGACCCCGGCGGTGGTCAGACGGTCCCTGATCAGCCGCCCGTTGTCGTCCGGGCCGAGCTGGGTGAGCAGCGTGACGCTGCGCCCGAGCCGGGCCAGACCGTACGCGACATTGGCCGGGCTGCCGCCCGGGTGGACCTGATCGGCCGCACCCGGCAGCCGCACGATGTCGGCCACGCATTCGCCGATGACCAGCAGGTCGAGTCTGTCGAGCATGAGGGTGGGGTCTCCTAGAGTGCGCGTACGAAGGTGTCCTGGTAGGCGGTGCGGCCTCCGAACACATTGAGCCCGATCCTGCCGCGTGCATAGCGGGTGTCGGTCACATCGATGACCGGCCGGCCGTCGGCGATCTGCTGCTTCTTCGGCTGCCAGTACTCGGGGTTCCTGCGGAGCTCGTACGACTGGCTCTGGAAGTTGACGACCTTGGTGTACGGGCCGGTGCCCACCGGATTCGGGTTGGTGTCCTTCGCCGGGTCCTTGACCTTCTCCCACACATGCTTGGGCACGATGATCTGCTTGCCCAGCTCGAACAGGCCGGGCGAGTAGGGCTTGGTGAGGGTGAAGACCACCTTGTCCGTACCCTGGGCCTTCGCCGACTTCAGATACTCGTAGCCGCCGAGCAGCTTCTTCTGCAGGGTGAAGGTGTACGCGACGTCCTCGGCGATCAGTGGCTTGCCGTCGGACCACTTGACGCCGTCGCGCAGCGTGAACGTCACTGTCCTGCCGTCGGCACTGGTCGCCCAGGAGGTGGCCAGCCACGGAGTGGCCTTGCCGTTGGCCGGGTTGTAGACGAGCATCGCTTCGTAGACCGCCTGGGTGGTCAAGAGTGCCACGACCTGGCCGGGGGCGAACGGGTTGAAGTTCCGGGTGAAGGTGGCGAAGTCCTCACGGGGAATGGTGAGGAGCTGGTCGCCGGAGGTGTCCCCCGCTGTGTTCGTACCGGTACCGCTGCAGCCGGTGAGCAGGAGAGCAGCGGCGGCGACGGGGGCGGCGAGCACGGAGGGCCTGAAGCGCCGGAGACGCAGGACACGTATCGACGGTGCCATAATGTGGTTTCTTCTCTCTCTTCACTGCGCCGAAGACGGGTGAGGATTCCCGTCGGACTGATTCGCAGTCAGACCGACGAGCGTTCGATCAGCGGGCAGTCGACCGTCACCTTTGTGGTGGTGAGCGGCTGACCCGCTGTGAGAGCGCCGAGCATGTCAACGCCCTTTGCTCCCATGGCCTCGAAGGGCAGAGCGACCGTGGTGAGGCCGGGCCGCAGGTAGGCGGCGATGAGCTCCTGGTTGTCGAATCCGACGACAGCGATGTCGTCGGGGATCCGCAGTCCGCGTTCCTTGATGGCGTCGTAGGCACCCATCGCCGTCCGGTCGTTACCGCAGAACAGGGCGGTCGGACGAGCACCGGGATCCGCGCGGTCGAGCAGTTCGCAGGCCGCCGCATACTCCTCGTCCGCGGTGGCGTGGCCGGACACCACGAGGGTCACGTCGACGTCGAGACCGGCTTCGCGCAGCGCCTGCTCGCACCCGTGACGCCGGCCGACGGCGGCCGGGATGCCCGCGTCGAGGTTGATGAACCCGATGCGCCGGTGGCCCGCGTCGATCAGCCGCCGGGTCGCGGTGTACCCGCCCGCCACCTCGTCGGGCACCACGGACGGCAGGGCGCCGTCCGCGTCGAAGCAGTTCACCAGGACGACCGGCACCTCGCGGGCGGCGGGCGGCAGCGTCACGGCGCGGTGCCAGGTGGTGGCGTACAGCAGCCCCTCGGCCCGCTGCTCCAGGAGTTTGTCGAAGGCAGCGGCCTCCATGACGGGGTCGCTGTCGCCCGCGGTGATGAGGAGAAACTTCCCGTCGGCCCAGGCCCGGTCCTGGGCACCTTTGATCACATCGACGGCGAACGGCGCGGTGACGATCTCGGTGATGAGCCCGTACCACTCGCTGCGCTTGGCAGCGAGCGCGCGGGCTCCTGCGTTGGGCCGGTACCCGAGTTCCTCGATCGAGGCCCGGATGCGGGCCCGGGTGTCCTTCGGGATGGCGGCGTCGGCACGCTCATTGAGCACGAAGGAGACGGTGGTCCGCGAGACGCCGGCATGGCGAGCGACATCGCTCATCGTCACGCGGCGCGCCTTGTTCGTGGCCATTTCGACTACCCCCTGCGTTCCACCTTGGGCGGGCCGCTCCTTGGTTACGCGCTTTAGTAACGCGCGTTAGTGCGATGTTGCAGGCAAATTACGAGGGGTTGGCCAGCGGTGTCAAGAGGGGCGACGGCCGGAGTCCCCCGACATGCCTGAAGGACACACGGGGGACCCCGGAGCAGTGGCGGGTCAGGAGGCGTCCGTGCGCCCCTCCTCCCCGTACCGCCGCTCGAACTTCGCCACCTGTCCCTCGGTGTCGACCACCCGCGCCTTGCCGGTGAAGAAGGGATGACTCTCAGCAGAGATCTCCACATCGATGACGGGGTAGGTGTTGCCGTCGTCCCAGTCGATGGTCTGGTCGCTGGACGCGGTGGACCGGGTCAGGAAGGCATAGCCTGCGGAGCGGTCGCGGAAGACCACGGGACGGTAGGAAGGGTGCTTGTCCTGCTGCATGCATGCTCCTGGGGACGTACGTACGGACTCGGCTCAGCCCAGCCTCGCGAACGAATCCGGTGGGCGCGATCGCAGACGGTCCGTACGGGGGGCGGTGCCGTGCCCCGGCTACGAACAGGTGCCTTCACGACTCCGGTCGGGTCACCCACTGCTTCACAAGGGCACGCTCCTGAGGCGCGACTGTGCTCGCTCCAAGGGGGCTGGCATACTGTTCCGTCGCAACGGGCGGGCGGGAACAACGGGGGGACGAAGCATGGGTGCGCTGGGGTTCGTCTTCATCTCGTTGCCCGTTCTCGCCATCGTGAGCTTCACCTGCTTCGCCGCATGCCGTGCCCAGCAAGCAAGAGCGTTGAAGATCCTGTCAGTTGTGTTCCTGGCGACGGGGCTGCTCTGCCTCCTGACGCCTGTCGGTCTTGTGGGCTTCCTCTGGCTCACGCTGTAGAGAGCGGACCGGCCCCGTCGGACTGTCGCGGCGATTGCCCAGAGCGCGACCCGGGCGGGCCGCGACGCCCGGAACAGCTACGAGGGACACCTGGCCCGACCCCGGCGGGAGCTTTGGCCGACAGCGTCACGGTGTAGGTCCCGAACTCGACCCGGGCCGAGGGAGTGGCTATCTCCTTGCCGCCGGCAAGCTTGACGGACCACCGCTGCCGCCGGCGGTCTTCGCGGTCTCCCCCGGCGTGCCCAGCAGTTCAGCGAGGTCGGGACGGTTCAGCGCCTCGCACAGGTGCGCCCCGGAGACGCGTTGAGGCGCCTTCCCGGTCTCCTTCGCGGCATACAGTGATCGACATTCCCGCCATGACGCGATCACGCCGTGCGCATAGCCCGAGCAGAACCGAATTGCGGTGCGGGCCGACTCCTTCGCGTGCGGACCAGAGAAGATGCCCGCAAGGTGAAGGTGGGCCCGGTGGACGACGGCTCTCGTCACCCGCATGCCAGGCCGCCGCCCTCCCGCCGGTCAAGGCGTCGACACTCACAACCAGCGACGCACTCGGGGCGCACACATCTGCTGCCGCGCGGAAGTGTCGGGCCCATGAGCATGTGTCAGACAGGTCCTGGGCGCCGGACCGCGCCGGTCCGGCGCTCGATGACGGACCCTCGGACCTGTCATGAGGACTCCGTACGCCGGAGGGGGTCACCGGCATCCCATGTGTTGCTTCATGGCGGGCCACGCCTCCACCCCGTCCGGGGTGCGGACATAGACCCTGGACATGTCTTCCGTCAGCCACAGTTCCCAGTCATCCAGGTGGTAGCCCGTGGACCGAGCACCGGCGGGCATCGTCACGTCCCCGTCGTACGCCGAGGTGAGCATGCCCGAGGGGAGCACGCCCTTCGGATCACGCGCGTACACCTTCCGGTCGGCCGAGCCCTCCCCCGAACCCGCGCCCCATTCAAGGAAGTCCGCCTCCTGCCAGTCGCAGTGCGCCGCGCCTGCCGAGCTGCTCAGCTTGGACACGGGGACCCGGCGACCTTCCTTGTCGGTCCAGACCCGGTACGGCTGCTTGTCCGTATAGCTCGACGGCAGCTCCGCCGGGTCGCACGAGGCGGTGGTCTCCGGACCCCAGCCCGGCCGCCCCTTGCGGTCCTTGGCGACGATGATGGCGATCTTCGTCCGGCGGTCCACGTCGAACGAGTACAGGACCCGGTCCGCCTCCTCTCGTTCCACGCGGTAGCCGTACTGCGGCAGACCGGGCTGCTCGATCTCGAAGTGCAGCTTCAGCCCTTCCTCGGGCGTCGCCCCGCCGTTGCCCTTGCTCCAGCGTTCGCTGCCGCCGCCGGAGTAGATGTCCCCGTCGCACTCCAGAGCGCGGCCCGCAGCCCCCGATTCCGTCTTCCTCGCCTGCAGCGTGTCGGCTTCGACGTTCGGGTGGGGCAGGTAGAGCGGTCCGCTGTAGGGGGCGGCCGGTGGGCTTCCCTCGGTCACGAGGTCCTCGGAGGCACCCCCGCCGCACGCCCCCGCCGACAGCGCGGTCACCAGGACCACCGCGACCGTTCCGCCCACCTTGCCTCTGTTCATGCCCACCCCTGTCCGCAGGCGGCCCTCGGCCCCTGCTGCTCGCCGGTCGGACGTAGCGGGCGGCGCCACGGTTCCGGCGCGCGCTAACGACCCTGCGCCGCCTCGACCGCGTCCGCCACGAGAGTCAGGAACCGGGCATGGGCCTGGGGGCTGCAGACCGGTTCCGGATTCCACGGCACCACTGCGGCCGCCCGCTCCAGCGCCGACCAGTCCGCGTTCGACCGGAGCCGGTCCAGGGGTGTGGCGTTGGACCGGATATCGGTGAGCAGGATCCCGGGCCGCAGGGCCGTCGCCTCCGGCCAGCCGACGGTCGACCAGTTGGCACCGGGCCCGGCGGCCGGTTCGAGGACGTCGACACCCAGCTCCGTCAGCACACGCAGCTCCGGCCACATACGGGGACGGGCGAGATGCGCCTGAACCTGCCCGGCCGGTGACAGGGCGAGCACCCGGGGCCGGGCCGGGCCGGCGGCGAGGGTGCGCAGCCGGTCCCGGGCGGCAGCCAGGTCCTGCGTCGCCGTCGGGGTCTCCTCGGCCCCGAGCGAGCGGGCCAGCTCGGCGAACCGGTCGCCGATGTCGGCTAGGGTGCGCGCCTGGCCCACGTCGATGACAACGACCGGAACGTGTTCCTCCAAGTGCTTGGCGGTCTCGGGGGCGAGCCCGTAGACATGCCCTCCCCCGTAGCTGACGGCCACGACGAGATCCGGTTCGCCGCGTAACAGGGTGTCCACGTCGAGGACGCTGCCCGCACCGAGGTACGCGACCTCGGTCAGCGGCAGGGAGCCGGTCTTCGCACGGTCGGGTGCGTCGCCGTCGTGGCCCGAGCCGAAGATCCCTCGCGGATGTATCCCGTAGTCCCACAGTGTGGCGCCGGCCTGGACATAGGCGAGCACCTTCGACGGGCGCCGCCCGGCTGTCGACAGCTGCCCACGGTCGTCGGAGAACTGCCACACGGTCTGCTCCCTCACGCCACACACCCCTCATGTACCCGCTGCCTCGCCCCTGTTCCGGGCTCGTACACCAGTACCTGCCCAGCTCTTCGGCGCGACACCCCTGCCGGGCGGAGTTCCCGGCCCCCCGCTCCGTCCTCGGCGGGACGGGCAGGATCAGCCGGTGTGCACGAGGCGCCTCACAGGTCCGCTGCGGTGCTGCGCCCCAGATAGGTGATCGGCCCGGGATCCGGTACGTCGATCTCCTGGAAGCCCAGGCGGTCGTAGAAGGCCCTGGCCGGAGTGTTCGCCGTGACCATGGAGAGATGAACGGCATCCACGCCCTTGGTCTTCAAGGCGGTCAGGAACGTCCGCATCAGCGCTCTGCCGTACCCTTTCCGCTGCCATGCGGGGAGCAGATCGATGTGCAAGTGGGCGGGATGGGCAGCCGCTTCGGGGACGATCATCCGTTCCGGGTTGTGCAGGAGGGCGATCATCTCCTCGCTCGGGGTCCGGGGCGCGCCGTCGAGCTGCGGAAAGCGGTCCTCGACGAGCGGCAGCCACTGCTTCCTGAACACGGCGACGAACTGCGGCGTGTCCGCGGTCCCCAGGATGTAGCCGACCGCCCGGCCCGTACCGTCGTCGACGACAAACGTCAGATCGGGTTCGAGGTACGCATAGGGCGCGGCGAAGATCGACGGCATCAGGTCGAGGTCCGGATACAGGTGCCGGGAGTCGCCGCCGTTGTCGGCCGTCCGGACGCAGATGTCCGCAAGGGCCTCACGGTCGTCGGGGTGGTAGGCCCGGAGGCCGGCAGGCTTGGTCATCGGCCCATCCTGCCCGGATTGGGAGCGCTCCCACAAGACTCTGTGCGGCAGCGTCCTCGGCTTCACGAGCGCCCGGTTGCGCTCCCGGGAAAACTTCCTGGGGACACGAGGGTGTTCCGTGTCGATCCGGGCGGAAGCCATTCGTATAGAGGGTGAGACGTCGGCACGGCGCCGGCGTCGTACCCGAGGAGGCACACCATGAAGCACTACCTGCTGAGCGTGATCACGCCCACCGACGGCGAGCCGCCCGCCCCCGAGGTACTGGAAGGGATCATGCGGAACGTGGGCGTCTTCCACCAGGAACTCCACGACGCCGGAGCGTGGGTGTTCGCGGGCGGACTGCACGCCCCGAGCACCGCCACGGTGGTGCGGCCGAAGAACGGGGACACGCTGATCACCGATGGGCCGTATGCCGAGGGGAAGGAGTATCTGGGCGGGCTGTGCATCATCAAGGCGCCCGATCTGGACGCTGCTCTCGACTGGGGCCGCAAGGCCGCGCGGGCCATCACCCTGCCCATCGAGGTCCGGCCGTTCGAGGGTGAAGTGGAGGGCTGATGCCCGATGCACCCGGGCCGTCCGGCCGCACCGAAGTGCCCCGCGCACCGGACGGCGCACCCGACGACGCACCGGCCGTACTCACCGCGGACATCGAGCGCCTCTTCCGCGAGGAGTACGGCCGCGCGGTCGCCGGGCTCGTCCGGGCCTTCGGCGACATCGACATCGCGGAGGAAGCCGTCCAAGAGGCGTTTGCCACCGCGCTGGAGCGGTGGCCGTCCGCCGGGGTGCCACCCGCCCCGGCCGGCTGGATCATCACCACCGCGCGCAACCGGGCGATCGACCGTCTGCGCCGCGAGGCGTCCCGCGCCGATCGCCAAGCCCGGGCGACGTCGGCGCAAGCCCTGAAAACCCCCGACGAACCGGCCGAGGAGGGTCCCGTGCGTGACGACCGACTGCGGCTGATCTTCACCTGCTGCCACCCCGCACTCTCCACCTCCGCGCAGGTCGCGCTGACCCTGCGGCTGCTGGGCGGGCTGACCACCGCGGAGCTCGCGCACGCGTTTTTGGTCCCGGAGCCGACCATGGCGCAGCGGCTGGTGCGCGCCAAGGGCAAGATCCGTGATGCCCGGATCCCCTACCGGGTCCCGGCCGATGCTGACCTTCCCGACCGGGTCAGGGCGGTGCTCGCCGTTGTGTACCTGATCTTCAACGAGGGGCACACGGCGAGCTCGGGCGACCGCCTCGCACGCGAGGAACTCTGCACCGAAGCCATCCGTCTCGGCCGGTTGCTGGCCGGTCTGATGCCGGACGAACCGGAGGTGCTGGGCCTGCTCGCCCTCATGCTGCTCACCGAGTCGCGCCGCACCGCCAGGTCCGGCCCGGACGGCGCACCGGTGTCCTTGGCCGACCAGGACCGCGGCCGGTGGGACCGTGCGCTGATCGACGAGGGGCAGGCGCTCGTACGCCGGTGTCTGCGCCTGAACCGGCCCGGCCCCTATCAGATCCAGGCGGCGATCAGCGCGGTGCACAGCGATGCGCCGACCGCGGCCGCCACCGACTGGGGGCAGATCCTGCGGCTCTACGACCAGTTGCTGGCGCAGGCGCCGACTGAGGTGGTGGCGCTCAACCGTGCCGTCGCGGTGGCGGAGGTCGACGGACCTGGTGCGGCGCTCGCGCACGTCGAGGAGCTCGGGCTCGGCCGTTACCACGTGTTCCACGCCGTACGGGCCGACCTGCTGCGCCGGCTGGGCCGCTGCGCCGAAGCGGCATCGGCGTACGACGCCGCCATCGCCCGGACGGGCAACGCCGCCGAGCAGGAGTTCCTGCGGCGTCGCCGCCGTGCGTTGCCCTCTGCCTGAGGGGACGTCACGGCCGTTCGGCGGCTGCCTCCGTATCGATGCCGAGCCCGGTCAGGAATGCCGCGGCGGCGGACTGTTGCGGTCCACCCTCTCCCTGCTGCGCGAGGAGCCCCTGCTGCGGATGCGGTCAGCTGTCGCGGCCTTCTCGATGGCCTCGTACAGAGTGCAGCTCACCGCCCTGACTTTTCTGCTGACCCGTCCGCCCTTCGGGTGGAACGCGGCCGCGATCGGACTCTTCGGTCTGCTGGGCGTCATCGGCGTGGTGGGCATGAACGTCGCGGCCGGGCTCGGCGACCGCGGCCGTGTGCAGCTGGTCTCCGGAGGCGTCGGCCGCCTTGCTCACGCTCTCCTGGCCGCCGCTCCTGGCGGGCGAGTCCTCACCGCTGTGGCTCGCCGTCGGCGTGATCTCCCTGAACGTGGCGCAGCAGGCGGGGCCGACCAGTAGTCAGTACGTGATCTACGCGCTCCGCCCCGAAGCCCGCAACCGGATCAACTCCGGCTTCATGACCCTGTTCTTCCTGGGCGGGGCGGCAGGCGCCGCACTCGCCTCGGTGGTCTGGTCGTGTGCGGGCTGGTCCGGCATCTGCGTCCTGGGCGGTTCCCTCGCCGCGGGCAGTTTCGTGCTGTGGGTGCTGGAGCGGGTACGCGTACGGGCGCGGTGACGCCGTCACGGACAGTCCCGCGCCTGGCACGCCGCGGTTCCGCCGGTTCCCGGAGCACGGTGGCTGAGGTCAGTCGTTGACCGCGGTCAGCAGCACCACCGCGTCCTCCAGCGCCAGCAGCCCGTGCCGTTCGTGCGGGATGGGCTGCAGTCCTCCTGCGGCCAGGTCCACGTCGCCGGAGGCTGCGGTGAGGCGGACGGCCCCGCGCAGGACCTGGAGCGAGGCCGCGGGCGGCGCGTTGTGCTCGTCGAGGGCCGAGCCCGCGGTGAGCGCGATGACCGTCTGCCGCAGCGGCTCCTGCCGCAGCAGGAGGTGGGCGCTGCGCCCGTGCGCGGACGTACGCGCGGCGGCCAGATGCTCGTCGGCGAGGGCATTGAGATCATCCATGTGCCCACTCTGCCGCAGCCCCGAGTCCGCCGCGATCCGCCCGTGAACCCGCGTGTCACCCCGCGGGTACGCACCGGGATCAGCCCCGGAGCCAGGCCGCGGTGTCCTGCGGGAGCCTCCCTCCATCGGCCAGGGGGCCGCTGGTGATCAGAACGTCGGTGCGGCCGGGCAGTTCGATGGGCTCCTCGGTCAGATTGACGACGCAGATCAACCGGTCGGCACGGGTGAAGGCGAGCACTTCCGGCGCGGTCGGCAACCACACCAGCCGCTCCCCCGGTGTCCCCGAGATACCGAAGCCGGGCTCGGTGCGGCGCAGCCTGAGCGCCTCGCGGTACAGGCTGAGCATCGAGTCCGGATCGGCGCTCTGCAGATCGGCGGCGTACGAGGCCCAGTCCGCGGGTTGCGGCAGCCAGGGCTCGACGGTGGATCCGAAACCGGCGTACGCAGCCTGCGCCGACCAGGGCAGCGGCACCCGGCAGCCGTCGCGGCCCGGGTCGGTCCCGCTGGAGCGGAAGTGCATCGGGTCCTGGATCCGGTCGCGGGGGATGTCCGCTTCCGGAAGGCCCAGCTCCTCGCCCTGGTAGAGGTAGGCCGCGCCCGGCAGGGCCAGCGAGAGCAGCGCCGCGGCCCGCGCCCGTCTGGTGCCGAGTCCGAGATCCGTCGGGGTGCCGAAGGTCTTCGCCGCGAAGTCGAAGCCGGTGTCCTCACGTCCGTAACGGGTGACGGTCCGGGTCACATCGTGGTTGCACAGGACCCAGGTGGCGGGGGCGCCGACCGCGGCGTGCTCGGCGAGCGTGTCGTCGATGGCGGAGCGCAGCCGTCCGGCGTCCCAGGGGCAGGCCAGGAAGTTGAAGTTGAAGGCGGTGTGCAGCTCGTCGGGGCGCAGATAGCGGGCGAACCGCTCGGCGTCCGGGAGCCAGACCTCGCCGACGAAGATCGCCCCGTACTCGTCGGCGATCGCGCGCCAGGAGCGGTAGATGTCGTGCAGTTCGTCCCGGTCCACATACGGGTGGCGGTCGTGGCCCGGCACGAAGTCGGGCAGCGCGGGATCCTTGGCGAGCAGCGCCGCCGAGTCGATCCGGACACCCGCCACTCCCCGCTCGAACCAGAAGCGCAGCACGTCCTCGTGCTCCTGACGGACTGCCGGATGCGCCCAGTTGAGGTCGGGCTGCTGCGCCGCGAAGAGGTGAAGGTACCAGTCGCCGTCATCGAGCCGGGTCCAGGGTGTACCGCCGAATTCGGAGACCCAGTCGTTCGGTGGAAGGGCGCCGTCCGGGCCACGGCCGGGACGGAAGTGGAAGAGCTCCCGCTCGGGACTGCCGGGGCCGGCCGCGAGGGCCGCCGTGAACCATGCGTGCTGGTCGGAGACATGGTTGGGGACGATGTCGATGATCGTGCGGATGCCCTGTTCCCGGGCCTCGGCAATGAGTTTCTCGGCTTCGGCGAGGGTGCCGAAGGCAGGGTCGATGGTGCGATAGTCGGCCACGTCGTATCCGCCGTCGGCGAGCGGCGAAAGATACCAGGGGGTGAACCAGAGGGCGTCGACGCCGAGTTCGACGAGGTGGGGAAGTCTGGCTCGTACTCCCGCTAGATCTCCGGTGCCGTCACCGTCGCCATCGGCGAAGCTGCGTACATAGATCTGGTAGATGGCGGCGTCGCGCCACCAGTTCGCGGTGGCGTCGGACGGACGGTTGGCTGCCACGTGACGTTCCTTTCGGGCAGGTGGGGACTCCGCCGCCGGCCCCGGACAGCGGGGCGCTGGATGGGAGGGCCGGCGGCGGAGTGCTGGGGAGGAGTCGGTTGCGGGAGGAGCCGGCGACGTCAGCCCTTGAGGCCGCCCGCGGTGAGGCCGCTCATGATGTTGCGCTGGAAGAGCAGGAAGACGATCAGCGTCGGGACGGACGCGATGGTGAGCGCGGCGATCAGGATGTTCTCGGGGACTCCGCCGGCCAGGGAGTAGATGCCGACGTTGAGCGTCTGTTTGCTGGGGTCGGGCAGGGTGAGCATCGGCCAGAGGAAGTCCTTCCAGACGCCGACGATCGCGAAGATGGAGACGACGCCGAGGATCGGCCGGGAGATCGGCAGGACCACGGAGCGCAGGGTGCGCAGGGGGGAGGCCCCGTCGATGGCGGCGGCGTCCAGAAGTTCGCGCGGGATCGAGTCGAAGAATCGCTTCAGCAGGAAGATGTTGAAGGCGTTGGTGACGGACGGCAGCCAGATCACCCAGGGCGAGTTGAGCAGGTTGCGCTGCACGATCGGCACGTCGAGGACGGTGAGGTACTGCGGTACGACGAGGACGGTGGCCGGGATCATCAGTGTGGCCAGCATCATGCCGAGGATGACCTTGCCGAAAATGGGCCGCAGCTTGGAGAGCGAGTAGGCGGCGGCGACGTCGAAGAGCAGCTGGAAGGCGAGCGCGCCGAATGCGTAGTAGAGGGTGTTGAAAAGGAGCCGGGACAGGTCCATCACGGTCCATGCCCGGGAGTAGTTCTCCGTGTGGACGGAGGTGGGGAAGGCGGTGGGCGGGCTCTGTACGACTTCCTGGGTGGTCTTGAGTCCGCCGGTGACCATCCAGTAGAGCGGCCCGAGGAAGGCCAGCGTGAACAGGGCGGTCACCAGGGCGAAGACGATCCAGTAGACGGTCCTGCCGCGCGGCCTGGCGAGCTGAGCCGGCGAGATCAGGGTCCGCTGGCGCCCCTGGCCGACGATGCGCCGCCCGGTCCCGCGCTGTGCGGAGGCGCGCCGTCGGGCGACGAAGGTGTTCGATGCCATGGTCGGTCCCCCTACTGGTCTTCGCTGCCGCGGCTGAGCCGTACGTACACCGCGGAGAAGCCCGCGAGGACGACGAGCAGGACGAGTCCGAGGGCCGCCGCACCGCCGTAGTTGTTGAAATTGAAGGCGTACTGGTAGATGAGGTAGACGACGGTCGTGGTGGAGCCTTCCGGGCCCGCGCCGTTGGTGAGCAGGAACGGCTCGGTGAAGACCTGCATCGTCGCGATGATCTGCATCAGCAGGAGGAGCGAGAGGATCAGCCGGGTCTGCGGGACGGTGACGTGCCAGACCTTGCGCAGCAGTCCGGCGCCGTCGAGTTCGGCCGCTTCGTACAGTTCGCCGGGGATCGACTGGAGTGCGGCCAGGTAGATCAGGGTGGCGCCGCCCATGTTCATCCAGGTGGCCGCGATGACGACGGAGAGCATCGCGGTGTCCGTGGACTGGAGCCACTGCTGGGCGGGGAGGTGGAATATCTCCAGGATGCGGTTGAAGAGTCCGTAGCCGGGGTCGTAGAAGTATTTGAAGAGCAGGACGGATGCGACCGGGGGCAGCATCACCGGCAGATAGACCAGCAGCCGCAGATAGCCCTGTCCGTGCCGGAATTCGTTGAGCACGACTGCGACGACGAACGGGACCGCGAATCCGAGCAGCAGGGCGAGGCCGGTGAAGAGCAAGGTGTTGCGCCAGGCCTGCCAGAAGGCCGGGTCGTTGACCACGTAGCTGAGGTTGGACCAGCCGGCCCAGGTGGTCCTTCCGTCCTCGTTCTTCTGGAAGGCCAGGATGAATTCGCGGACCATCGGGTACCACGAGAAGAACGAGAAGCAGAGCACCGCTCCGATCAGGAAGCCGTGCGCCGAGATGTTGCGGCGCAGAGCTCGTACGAACTCCTCGCGGGCGGAGTTCGTGCGTGCGGGGCCCGGGTGTCCGTGGCGTGGCCTGGTCGCCTTGCTGGTGGACAGGGTGGGGGCCGACATGGTGTCTCCTCGGTGCCGGTGTGCTTGAGACGCGGAGGGACGTTCCGGATGCAGACGCTCCGGATGCGGGGCCGGTCCGCATGACCCGGCCCCGCGCGTCCGTCACTGGTTCGCCAGCACCTGATTGACCTGCTTCTCGGCATCGGAGAGCAGCTTGCCGATGTCCGCGTTCTTGTTGGTCAGGACGCCGGACATGGCGTTGTCGAGGATCTTGTAGATCTCCTGCGCCTTCGGCGGCTCGGCCTTGCCGGTGACCGGGTTGTCCATGAAGGCCTTGAAGTTCTCGACCGGCATCGTGGCGTTGGCGACGCGCTCGGCGTCGTCCTTCGCCTTGGTCGCACCGAGGAAGAAGTTCGGCTGCGGCAGTCCGACGGGCAGCTGGTCGGCCTTGGTGCGTGCCCAGTCGAACTGGCCCTTGCCCTGGGTGAGGTTCTTGAAGTTGAGCCAGGCGACGGCGGCCTTGATCTGGTCGGGCGAACTGCCCTTCTTGATCATGTAGTTGTTGCCGCCGAACAGGGTGCCCTTGGCGCCGGGGATCGGGCCCATCCCGAAGTTCTCGTACTTGGCGCCGAGCTGCTGGACCATGTACGTGATGTCGTCGGGTGCGGCGAGGAACATGCCGAGCTTGTCGCTGGCTATCTGCTTCTGCAGATCACCCCACTTCAGCAGCTGGGTCTGGCCCATGCTGTTGTCCTCCCAGCGCATGTCGTGCAGCTGCTGGAGGACCTGCTTGCCGGTGTCGTCGTTGAAGGCGGCCTTCGTGCCGGCGGCGTCGACCACGTCTCCGCCGAGGGAGTACTGGGCCGCGGTGAAGTGCCAGCCGCCGGTGTTGGCCGCGCTGTACTCGCCGTAGCCGGCGATGCCCTTGCCGAGCGCCGCGATCTTCTTGGCGGCGGCCCGGACCTCTTCCCAGGTGGCCGGCGGCGTGTCCGGGTCGAGACCGGCCTGGGTGAAGAGCTTGCGGTTGATCATCAGGCCCATGGTGTAGTTGCTGGTCGGCAGCGCGTAGAGCTTGCCGTCCTTGCGGGCCACGTCAAGGACTTGCGGCTGGATGTCCTTCAGAGCCGGGACCGATGTGTCGTTGACGTACGCGGAGATGTCCGCCGCCCCGTCGTTGTCCAGCACCTGTTCCAGGTCGGTGAAGTACGCGTAGAACACGTCGGGCTGCGACTTCGCCTTCAGCATGGCGGTGAAGCGCGGCGGCTCCAGGCACTGACCCGGGGTGGACTTTCCGTTGATCCTGACGTTCGGGTACTTCTTGTTGAACGTCTTGATGTCCTCGTTCCACTCCCGCAGTTCCGCGGCCTTCGCGGCAGGCGGCATGCAGTCGATCGAGAGCGTCACCTTCGCCTTGGGGTCCAGCGGAGCTGACGGGTCGGACGAGCCGCCGGAGCCGCCGCCGTTGTTGTTGTTCTCGCTGCTGCTCGTACCGCAGGAGGCGAGAGCGGTCAGGGCGAGTGCGGTGACGAGGGCGGCCGCGGAGGTGCGGCGTGTGCGGCGATGACTGCGGAACCCAGCACTTCTCATCGATGGTCCCTTCGGGCATGAGCGTGGAAGTCCCTCGGCCGGCTCTCTGCCGGGGCGCGGCACACTCAACCACCGCCCTCATGACAGCGCAATATCTCACGCAGATTTCGTAAAAGTTTGACAGCGATACGCATGTGGCGTGCGTGGCTGGGCGTCAGTGTGGCCGGGAAATGAGGGCTGTGCTCCCGCATCGCCGAACCGGACGACGAGCGGGGCCCGCAGCTGCGGGCCCCG
>NZ_JBEXID010000092.1:0-24882 GCF_040608395.1 Streptomyces sp. NPDC005181 | reverse complement strand
CGCAATGTGCTGGCCATGTCGGGACGCGCCGTCGAGGCCGCGGGCGATGTGTCGACGCTGCTGCTCGACAAGACCGGCACCATCACCCTCGGCAACCGGCAGGCCGCCGAGTTCGTCCCGGTCAAGGGCGTACCGGAGGCCGAACTGGCCGATGCCGCCCAGCTCTCGTCACTCTCCGACGAGACGCCCGAAGGCCGCTCCGTCGTCGTGCTGGCGAAGGAGAAGTACGGGCTGCGCGAGCGCCACCAGGGCGAGCTCGTCGGGGCCGAGTGGGTCGGCTTCACCGCACAGACCCGGATGTCGGGTGTGGACGTCGAGGGACGCAGGATCCGCAAGGGTGCGACCGGCTCGGTCGTCGCCTGGGTCGAGGAGCGGGGCGGCACCGTCTCGCCGGATGCCCGCACACTCACCGACCGGATCTCGCAGGCGGGCGGTACGCCGCTGCTCGTCGCCATTGACGACGAGCGGGGCGCCCGGATCCTGGGCGTCATCCACCTCAAGGACGTCGTCAAGGAAGGGATGCGGGAGCGGTTCGACGAGCTGCGCCGGATGGGCATCCGTACGGTGATGATCACAGGCGACAACCCGCTGACCGCGAAGGCCATCGCCGAGGAGGCGGGGGTGGACGACTTCCTCGCGGAGGCCACGCCCGAGGACAAGATGGCCCTCATCAAGCGTGAGCAGGCGGGTGGCAAGCTCGTCGCGATGACCGGTGACGGTACGAATGACGCACCGGCGCTCGCCCAGGCCGACGTCGGCGTGGCCATGAACACCGGTACCTCGGCCGCCAAGGAGGCCGGGAACATGGTGGACCTGGACTCCAACCCGACCAAGCTCATCGAGATCGTCGAGATCGGCAAGCAACTCCTCATCACCCGCGGCGCCCTGACGACCTTCTCCATCGCCAACGACGTCGCGAAGTACTTCGCGATCATCCCCGCGATGTTCGCGGTGGTCTACCCCGGCCTGGACAAGCTGAACATCATGCGCCTGCACAGCCCGACCTCGGCGATCACCTCCGCGATCGTCTTCAACGCGGTGATCATCATCGCGCTGATCCCGCTCGCGCTACGCGGCGTGCGCTACCGGCCGTCCTCCGCCGCGAAACTGCTCAGCCGCAACATCTGGATGTATGGGCTCGGCGGGCTGGTACTGCCCTTCGTAGGCATCAAGCTGCTCGACCTCTTCATCCAGTTCATCCCCGGCCTGCGCTGACGAACGGCCCGACGAGAGAAGAAGGGGAGCCCACACCGTGCGCACCATCCTTCCCCCCGTACTCCAGCACCATCTGGTGGCCTTGCGGATGCTGCTGGTGTTCACCGTGATCACCGGCATCGCCTATCCGCTGCTCGTCACCGGCATCGCCCAGGCCGGCCTCTCCCACCAGGCCAACGGTTCCATGCTGACGACGAACGGCACGCCGGTGGCCTCGAGCCTGATCGGCCAGAACTTCGCCCTGCCGAAGAAGAATCCCCACGACGCACAGGAGCCACTGCGCCCCGACCCCAAGTGGTTCCAGCCCCGCCCGTCCACGGGCGGCTACGACCCCATGAACTCCGGTGCCTCCAACCTGGGCCCGAACAACACCGAGCTGATCAAGACGATCAAGAGCCGTCGCGCCGCCGTCGCCGCCTTCGACGGGGTCCCCTCCTCGTCCGTCCCCCCGGACGCCGTCACCGCCAGCGGCTCCGGGCTCGACCCGGCGATCTCCCCGGCGTACGCCTACGAGCAGGTCGACCGCGTCGCCAAGGCCCGTCGCCTTGCCCCCGCCAAGGTCAGGACTCTGGTCGCCCGGCACGTCCAGGGACGTGTTCTGGGCTTCCTGGGTCAGGAACGCGTCAACGTCGTCGAGCTCAACCACGATCTGGCCAGGCTGATGTGACCAAAATGTAGGGGTGCCGAGGCGATGGCGGCCAAGGCTGGGACACACATCGGAGTGGGGACGTGGCGTGGACGTGGGGGCCGTGGCCGTACTTGCAGGGATCGCTGCGTTCGGCGGCATGTTCGCCGTCCTGGTGGGGGCCTACGGCTTGCGACAGGCACGGCGAGTGAGCGCGACGGGCGTGCGTGTTCAGGCGCTGGTCAAACGACGCCCGGGAGAGACCTGTGAGGAGTCGGTCCCGCCGCGCCCGCTGCTCCAATTCGTGACGGAGGACGACCGGGTGATGGAAGTGGTCTGTCCCGTACCTTCCACCCGGCGACGGCCGGTCAATGACGGCGACAACGTACTTGTCTCCTACGATCCGGCCGACCCGCGCAACGTCGTCGTCCAGGGACGGGAACGCCTGGGCCCTGAACGCGTATTCATCGCCGGGGGCGCCCTCGTCGTGCTGCTCTCGGTGACCCTGCTCGCGGCCGCGATCGCGGGTCGGTGACAGATCCGGAGCGATGTGCGGTACCGGCAGCGCCGAATTGAGCCCGGATGAGCGGCGCCGGCCCCTCACGGAACAGTGCCGAATACACCGCATGGACGGCAGCATCGAAGCGGTTCGTGCTGGGCTGCATACGCCTGCCGACGTCCTACGGTGTGCCGGGCGCCCAGATGCCACCCCCGATCCCTCGGAGCCACGCCGTGTCCCCGGTATCGGCTACCGCTGAGGGGCGGGGTGGGTCCCCGCCCCTCAGCGGACCCGGTCGACCTGCGGCCGGACCAGCGCCTCGCGGTTCGGTGCGCTGTCCCGGCGGTCTCCCGACCGTCGCTCAGCAGCTCGCAGGCTTTGTCCAGGAGCACTCGAGGTCGGTGCGCCCGGACTGCTCATCCCCTGCAGCGGGCGCACCGGTCGTGGGCCGGTCCGACTGGGCCGTACCGTGCCGCTGCTGTGCGCCCTTGACGCTGTAGGAGGCGAGCGCCGCTCCGACCGCATCCTCGATGTTCTTGACCGAGCTCGCGACGTAGTTGTTGCTGACGACGCTGAAGACGAGCTCCCGGCCGTCGGCGTCCGTGACATAGCCGGAGAGCCCCGACACGCCGGTCAGCGAGCCGGTCTTGCCGTGCAGATTGCCGGCAGCCGAGGTCCCGCACATGCGGGAGCGCAGCGTTCCACCGGTCATCCGGTCGGACACGCAGGCGATCGGCAGGGCGTCGTACCAGTCCCGGAACCATGGTTGATGACGTACGGCGACCAGCAGTTCGGTGAACTGCTTGGTGGACACCGCGTCCATCCTCGACAGGCCCGAGCCGTCCACCTGACGCAGGGCGGCGGGGTCCAGTCCGAGGGTACGCAGGTGGTCGGCGATCGCCGACAGGCCGGCCGACCAGGTGCCGCTGCCCCTCCTCTCGTAGCCGATGGTCTTGACCAGCACCTCGGCATGGTTGTTGTTGGACAGCTTCAGAAACGGCGTCAGCAGATCCTTCAGCGGCATCGACGGATGGGAGGCCAGCGTCGTGGCGCCCTGCGGGGCGGCCTTGCCCAGCACCGTCCCTCGGGTCACCTTCACTCCGTGTGCGGCCAGCGCGTCCGCGAAGACGGCTGCCGCATAGCCTGTGGGCTCCCAGACACTGATCCACGAAGTGGTGGAGGCGCTCCCGACGGGGATTTTTCCGCTGACCACGATGGTGTTGCTGCCGTGCATGCGATCGATGGTGATCGCACGGCTCTCATCGGTGGCGACCGTGGTGGCGCGGTTCTCGATGCGGACGTAGTCGTTGGACGGGGTGACTTTCACCGCGGGCGCATCGCCGGGCGCGGAGCCCGGGGTCACCGTGAGGGACACGGTGCCGGCGTCGTAGTCGGTGTCCGGGGCCACCGTCAGCGGAGAGATCTGCGAGGAGTAGTAGGCGGACTCGTCGTCGGCGGCCCAGGACGCGCCGAGCCGGCTGCTGTCGAACCGGGTGTCGTCAGCGACCAGTCGGCCGGTGATCCGGCGGATCCCTGCTGTGGCGACCGTGGCGGCCAGCCGGTCGTAGTCCTCGGCCAGCATCGTGGGGTCGCCGGTGCCGCGAAGGTACAGGTCGCCCTGGATCACGGACCCGTGGCGGGAGCCGTCCGCGAGTACATCGGTGCTGAACCGGTAGTCGGGGCCGAGCAGCGCCATGGCCGCGGTCGACGTCAGGAGCTTGGTACTGGAGGCAGGTACCAGGCGGCCGTCGCCGTTGCGTTGATAGAGCATCTGCCCGGTTTCGGCGTCGCTGACGACGACCCCGGCCTGGGCGCCGTCCAGCCGGGCGTCGCTGAGAATGTGGTCGAGGGTTTCCGACAGGCCGGGCGCCGCGGTGTCGGCCCCGGCCGGCGCTCCTGAGGTGGCTGTCAGCGCCAGGCTTGCGGCGACGGCCCAGAGCAAGGCCCGATGGCGGAATCTTCGCTGAATCGTTGGCATGTGCATGGAAAGAGATGATCAGGCATCCGGATCCTCGGCGGAAGGCCTGCGTCGTTCGTATCCCGTCATGCCCGGCCGCCTCATGGGCCGCCGGGCGCCGCTGCCGTACTCCCGCGCTCGATCAGCCCGGGCAGCGGTACCTGCACGGTGCGGGCCGCGCCGCCGTCGAGCAGTGCGGTCAGTTCGCGCGCGGCGATCCGACCGAATGCGACCGTGTCCCGGGACAGCGCGGTCAGCCAGGGGACCGTCAGCCGGCACAGCGCGGAGTCCTCCCACGACACGACCGAGACATCGCCGGGAACGGAGCGGCCGAGGCCCGCGACGACCGCGGCTCCGGCCGCGGCCATCACATCGTTGTCGTAGATGATCGCGGTCGGCGGTGTGGACTGTTCCAGCACTCTGCGGGTGACGGCCGCGCCCTCCGTATCGGAGTAGTCCGTGGTCACCGAGTGGGCCTCGGCGAGCCCGCGCCGGTCGGCCTCGATGCGCAGGGAGCGGATGCGCCGGTCGGTGTGTGCGAGGGAAGGCAGCCCCGCGATGTGCACGATGTGCCGATGGCCCAGCTCGTGCAGCCGGCCGACGATCGCCGCCATGGCACCCGCATCGTCCGCGCGTACCTGCGAGAGCCCTGGGTGCGGACCCGTGTCGCTGCCGGGCAGGGCGCCGATCACGACTCCCGGCAGCCCGAGCTCGTCCAGCAGGCCGGGACGGGGGTCGTCCGTACGCGGATCGACGACGAGCACCCCGTCGACGCGGTGTTCCGCCCACCAGCGCCGGTAGACGGCGCATTCGGCCTCCACATCCTCCACCACCTGGAAGAGCAGCCCGAGTTGGCGCTCGGCCAGAACCTCCTGGATGCCGGAGATCAGCTGGAGGAAGAACGAGTCCACGCCCAGGTTCGCCGCCGGCCGGGCCACGACCAGCCCCACGGTGGCCGACCCCTCGCCCGACAGCGCGCGGGCGGCGGTGCTGGGCCGCCAGCCCAGCTGCTCGGCGACGCGCCGGATCCGGTCCCGGGTGATCTCCGAGACGCCCGGGCGGTCGTTGAGTGCGAAGGACACGGCGCTCTCCGACACTCCGGCGCGCTGGGCGATGTCCTTCATGGTCGGCCGCCGCGCGGGTGTGCGCCTGGCCGGCCGAGTCTCCTCGACCGGCGGACCCTTCGGTGTCACCCGGTGCCCCTCTTCCTGCGTTCCCCGTCGTTCCCGGGAGACGCGGCGTTCGCTCGCCCCCGGTGCATCGTAAGCCTTCCCGGCGCATTGGTCGACCGAAGTGACGGGTCGACTAATGCGCTTGAGTGCAAACCCCCTAAAGCGCATTAGTCAATCATCGTCAATAGCTCTCTGTACCGCTCTGACCTGCAGATATATAGAAAGTTGAGGCGAACTTCAAGCGAATGTATTGACTTTGCGCCGTGTGCATTGGAAGGTCTGCTGGGCGTACGCAGCCGGGGCGTCATCGGCCTCGGCTCGCCGTCCGCACGCCTGGTCCGAGCAAAGGAGCCGTTCACCGTGCGCATCTCTCGCAGAGCAGTAGCCGCTGCTGCCGTACTCGCCACCGTCCTGCCGCTGAGCGCGTGTGGAGGCGGATCCGGCGACATCCCGTCCGACGCCTCCGGCAAGGTCGAAGGGAAGATCACCTTCCAGACCTGGAACCTGCAGGCGAACTTCAAGGACTACTTCAACGGGGTGATCGCGGACTTCGAGAAGAAGTACCCGGGGACCGAGGTGAAGTGGGTCGACCGGCCGGCTGAGGGCTACGCGGACAAGATCAGCGCCGACGCGGCCGGCGGGACGCTGCCGGACGTCGTCAATGTCTCGCCCGACCTGGTCGCACCACTGGCCAAGGCGGGGATCGCCCTGGACCTCGACAAGGCGGCGGCGAAGTACCGCAAGGAGTACCTGCCGGGCGCCTGGCAGAGCCACCGGATACCGGGCATGGAAGGGACCTACGCCTTCCCCTGGTACCTCAACACCGGACCGCTCTTCTACAACAAGTCCCTCTTCAAGGACGCCGGACTCGACCCCGAGAAGCCGCCGACCACCTACGACGAGCTCTTCGACTCCGGTCTGGAACTGGCCGCGAAGAGCAAGGGCAAGGTCGCCACGCTGGCCAACGTGCCCACGATCGAGGACTTCGGCCGCTACGGCGGACAGCTGATGAACAAGGCAGGTACGGGCTTCGCCTTCAATGACGCCAAGGGGGTCGAACTGCTCACCCACTACAAGGAGTTGTACGACGCCAAGGCGCTCGACCCGCAGGCGCTGACCGCGACCCCCGAGTCGTCCGGCCACAAGTTCCTCACCGGGTCCGTGGCGATGAACCCGGGCAGCGCACTGGACCTGGAGAACTTCAAGAAGCAGGCCCCGAGTCTCTACAAGAACATCGGAATCACCGACCAGATCAGCAGCACCGGCAAGGCCAACATGTACGTCATGGGCGTCATGGTGAACGCGCAGACGAAGCAGAAGCCCGCCGCCGTGGCCTTCGCGCACTATGTGACCGACGCGACCCGGCAGATGGACTTCGCGAAGCAGGTCGCCATCTTCCCGAGCACCGCAGGATCCCTCGACGATCCGTACTTCACCAAGGAGGACGGCACCGATGTGACCCGGGTCCGGGTCGCCGCCGCCAAGTCCCTGAAGGCAGCGGTCAATTACACGCCGGTTCTCTTCAGTGATCAAATGAAGACCGAGCTGCGCAACGAGGTCGCGAAGGCGCTCCAGGGCAAGCAGAGCCCCAAGGAAGCTCTTGACAACGCTGTCAAGGCCTGCGACCGGCTGCTGCAGCAGAGCTGAGCCCCTCGTGAAAACCCCCCTCGTGAAATCTCCCAGGGAAGCCCCGCCGGTCCGGGCCACCGGTGAAGCGGTACCGGCGGCCCGGGGCACGGGCCCCGGCGACCGCCGGTCCGGCCTGCGTACGGGCCACCCGATACGCCGCCAGCTCCCCTGCAGCCCTTGGCTGTTCGCGGCCCCCGGCCTGCTCGTCGTCGGGACCTTCAGCCTGTTCCCGTTCTTCAGCACCTTGGTCAACGCCTTCACGGACCGCCGGACGCTGATGCCCGGGAAGTTCGTCGGCCTGGCGAACTTCCAGGAGCTGATCCACGACGAGATGTTCTGGATCGGGCTGCGGAACAGCACGCTGTACGTAGCCGGGGTCGTCCCTGCCCTCGTTCTCCTGCCGCTGCTGCTGGCGATGCTCGTCCAGCGGAACATCCCCGGCATCACGTTCTTCCGCTCCGCCTTCTACACCCCCGTCGTCGCCTCCATCGTCGTCGTGGGGCTGATCTGGGTGTGGATGCTCGACGACCGGGGGCTGATCAACGCAGTACTGGAGGCGGTGGGGATCGGCAAGGTCGGCTTCCTGAGCGACCAGTGGCTGCTGCTGCTCAGCGCGATGACGGTCACGGTCTGGAAGGGCCTCGGCTACTACATGATCATCTATCTGGCCGCGCTGGCCAACGTCCCCAGGGAACTCCACGAGGCGGCCTCCGTGGACGGTGCCGGCGCCGTACGCCGGTTCTTCACCGTGACCGTTCCCGCCGTCCGCTCCACCATGGTCCTGGTCGGGGCGCTGGCGTCGGTCGCCGCCTTCAAGGCGTTCTCCGAGGTCTATCTGATGGCCGGTCCCTCCGGCGGCCCGGCCGGTGAGGACACCACCCTGGTGATGCTCGTCCAGCGCGTCGGCACCGGACTGAGCGGGCGGGTCGGCTATGCCTCCGCGATCTCCGTCGTCATCTTCGTCGTCACGGTCGCGCTGATGCTCCTGGTGCTCCGCGCCGACCGCAAGGAGGACGCATGAGCATCCTGACCCTCACCGACGCCGAGGGCCGCCGCATCCCGGGCTGGCAACTCGTGTTGCGCTACCTCCTGCTGCTCGCCGTACTGGCGCTGACCGTGGGACCGTTCCTGTGGCAGCTCTCGACCTCCCTCAAGGGGCCCGGCGAGGACATCTTCAGCTCGCCGCCGAGGTTCTTCCCCGGTCACCCGACCCTGGACAACTACACGCGGGTCGCCGAGACCATCCCGGTCTGGGACTACGCGCTGAACTCCGTCAAGGTGGCGACCGCCAATGTGGTCACCAACTGCGTCGGCTCCGCACTGGCCGGCTACGCGCTGGCCAGGATGCGGTACCGGGGGCGCAGGGCCGCGACGCTGGCGTTCATCCTTGCCATGCTCGTACCTGTCGAGGGCATCATCATCGCCCAGTTCACCACCATGCGTGAGCTCGGTCTCAACAACACCCTGATCGGTGTGCTGCTGCCGGGATCCGTCGCCGCGATGAACGTCCTGCTGATGCGCAACGCCTTCCTCAACCTTCCGCACGAGGTGGAGGAGGCGGCGTTCGTCGACGGCGCCAATGTCTGGCAGCGGTTCTTCTGGATCGCCCTGCCCTCGGTCAGGGGAACCCTTGCCGTCGTCGCGATCTTCGCCTTCATGGGGGCCTGGGACGACTTCCTGTGGCCGTTGATCGTGCTGAGCGACCCGGAGAACTTCACCCTGACCATCGGGCTGAACTATCTGCACGGCACGTTCGCGAACGACGAACGGCTCGTCGCCGCGGGCACGATCATCGCCGTGCTCCCGCTGATCGTGCTCTTCGCCTGTCTGCAGCGTTTCTTCTTCCGGGGCGTCGGCGAAGGCGCCGTCAAGGGCTGACCGCCCCGCCTCACCCCGCCCCTTCGCACCACAGAACCAGGACACCCGTACCGTATGCCTCACTCCCCGTTGCGCTTCGGCGTCAACTACACGCCCAGCCAAGGCTGGTTCCACCACTGGCTGGACTTCGACCTCGACGCCGTGCGCGCCGACCTGGACTCGATCGCCGGCCTCGGCCTCGACCACATCCGCGTCTTCCCGCTCTGGCCGCTCTTCCAGCCCAACCGCACCCTGATCCGGCCGCGCGCGGTCGAGCAGCTCGTCCAGCTCGCCGACGCCGCGGCCGAGCGCGGCCTCGACGTCAATGTGGACGGACTGCAGGGACACCTGTCGAGCTTCGACTTCCTGCCCGCGTGGACGCAGACCTGGCACCGGCGCAACCTCTTCACCGACCCGGACGTGGTGGCGGGCCAGGCCGCATACCTGCGTACCCTCGCCGCCGCCCTCGCCGACCGGCCGAACTTCCTCGGTATGACGCTGGGCAATGAGATCAATCAGTTCTCCGGCCCCCCGCACCCCGACCCGGACACCATCACCCCTGAACAGGCGGGCCGTTGGCTGCGTTCCCTGCTCGACGCCTGCGAGGAGGGCGCGCCGGGCAGGCTCCATCTGCACGCCGAGTACGACGCCGCCTGGTATCAGGACGACCACGCGTTCACCCCCGCCCACGCGGCCCGGATCGGCGCGGTCACCGCCGTGCACTCCTGGGTTTTCAACGGCACCGCCCAACGGCACGGCCGCACCGGAACCGCCACCGAGCACCACGCCGCGTATCTGATCGAGTTGTCCAAGGCGTGGGCCACCGACCCGCACCGGCCCGTCTGGCTGCAGGAGGTCGGCGCCCCGGCTCCGCTCGTTCCCGCCGAGCACGCGGCCGCGTTCACCGAGGCGACCGTGGCGAACGCACTGGACTGCGAGGACGTGTGGGGCGTCACCTGGTGGTGCTCCCACGACGTGTCCCGGTCGCTGGCCGACTTTCCCGAACTCGAATACAGCCTGGGTCTGTTGACCAACGACCGGCAGGTCAAACCGGCCGGGAAGGCCATCGCCGGGATCGTGGCGGACCGGCGCGGCACGGAGTACCGCCCGGCGCCGCGCACCACCGCGCTCGTCGTCGACACCGGAGACGACGAGACCGCGCCCCGGCGCTCCACATGCGCCCCCGGCGGCGCGTTCTTCGAGGCGTTCGCCCGGCTCACCGCGGACGGGGTCCGGCCCGCCGCCGTCCTCGCGAGCCAGGCCGGGAACAAGGAACACCTGGCCGCCCGCGGGATCACCGAGGTCCTCACCCCGGACCAGGTCCGCTGACGCCGCACCGGCACCCTGTCCACGCACCCGGTCCCGCACAGGCACCCCAACTCACCACGGAGTCACCCTCATGCATGACGACCGCACCCTGGTCGAAGCCCGCCTCAAGCGCGTCCTCGACGAGCGCATCCGACCAGCAGTCCACCCGGAATCCGTACCGCTGGAAGTCGCCGTCTGGACCGCGCCGGGTGAACCCGTCCCGGTCGCCGAGGGCCTCGCCGCCCCGACCGTGCCCTTCGCGGTCGGCGACAGGTGGGGCGCACCCTGGGGCACCAGCTGGTTCCGGGTCTCCGGAACCGTTCCGCAGGCATGGGCGGGCCGCACCGTCGAGGCGCTCCTCGACCTCGGCTTCGACGAGAACATGCCCGGCTTCCAGTGCGAGGGCCTTGTCTACCGGCCCGACGGCACCCCGGTGAAGGGCCTCAACCCGCGCAACCAGTGGGTGCGCATCGGCGCCCCCGTCGCGGGCGGCGAGGACGTGCTGCTGCACATCGAGGCCGCCTCCAACCCGGTCATACTCGACTACCACCCCTTTCTGCCGACGCAGCTCGGTGACAAGGAGACCGCCGGCAGCGAACCGCAGTACACCCTCGCCCGGATGGACCTCGCCGTCTTCGACGAGAACGTGTGGAACCTCGTCCAGGACCTGGAGGTGCTCGGCGAACTCATGCAGGAACTTCCGGTCGAGGGCGCCCGCCGCTGGGACGTCCTGCGTGCTGTCGGTCGCGCTCTGGACAGCATCGATCTGCAGGACGTGAACGGCACCGCGGCGGACGCCCGGGCCGAGCTCGCCACCGTCCTTGCGGCACCCGCCGAACCGTCCGCCCACCGGATCAGCGCCGTCGGTCACGCGCACATCGACTCCGCCTGGCTGTGGCCGCTGCGTGAGACGGTCCGCAAGGTCGCCCGTACGACGTCCAACATGACGGCCCTGCTGGAGGACGAGCCCGACTTCGTCTTCGCCATGTCGCAGGCCCAGCAGTTCGCCTGGATCAAGGAGCACCGTCCCGAGGTCTACGCCAAGGTGAAGAAGGCCGTGGCGGACGGGCGGTTCGTGCCGTCCGGCGGCATGTGGGTCGAGTCCGACACGAACATGCCGGGCTCCGAGGCGATGGCCCGTCAGTTCGTGCACGGGAAGCGGTTCTTCCTCGACGAGTTCGGTGTCGAGAACGACGAGGCGTGGCTGCCCGACACCTTCGGCTTCGCCGCCGGTCTGCCGCAGATCATCAAGGCCGCCGGCTCCAAGTGGCTGCTCACGCAGAAGATCTCGTGGAGCCAGACCAACAAGTTCCCGCACCACACCTTTCAGTGGGAAGGCATCGACGGCACCCGGATCTTCACCCACTTCCCGCCCGTCGACACCTACAACTGCTCGATGAAGGGCAGCGAGATCGCCCACGCGGCGAAGAACTTCAAGGACAAGGGAGTCGCCCGGCACTCCCTCGCACCGACCGGCTGGGGCGACGGAGGAGGCGGCACCACGCGCGAGATGATCGCGAAGGCGGCCAGGATGCGCAGCCTCGAAGGGTCGGCCACGGTGACCTGGGAGACACCTGCCGAGTTCTTCACCAAGGCTGAGGCGGAGTACCCGAACGCCCCGGTATGGGTCGGCGAGCTCTACCTGGAGCTGCACCGCGCCACCCTCACCAGCCAGGCGAAGACGAAGCAGGGCAACCGGCGCAGCGAGCACCTGCTGCGCGAGGCCGAACTGTGGGCCGCCACCGCCGCCGTACGGACCGGGTTTCCCTACCCCTACGCGGAGTTGGACCGCATCTGGAAGACGGTGCTGCTGCATCAGTTCCACGACATCCTGCCCGGTTCGTCGATCGCCTGGGTGCACCGCGAGGCCGAGAAGACGTACGCGGCCGTCGCCGATGAGCTGAACGGCATCGTCGCCGCGGCGCAGCGCGCCCTGGCCGGCGACCCCGCGTCGGGGGAGCTGCTTGCCTTCAACTCCGCGCCGCACGCCCGCGGCGGGGTTCCGGCCGGTGGCGCCGGGGCTGTCACCGTAGGCAGCCCGGGCCGGCTCGCACCGCGCGAGGGCGGCGGCTACGTACTCGACAACGGCCTGCTCCAGGTGGAGATCGACGGCCGTGGCCTGGTGGTGTCCGCGTACGACATCGGTGCCGAGCGCGAGACCGTGGCGCCCGGGCAGGCCGCGAACCTGCTGCAGATCCACCCCGACTTCCCGAACATGTGGGACGCCTGGGACGTCGACGCGTTCTACCGCAACACCGTCACGGATCTGACGGACCTCGACGAGCTCACCCCCGTCGAGGACGAGGGCGCGGTCGGCGTCCGTGTCGTCCGCAGCTTCGGCGACTCGCAGGTCACCCAGGTGCTGACGCTCGCCCCTGGCGCCAAGCGGCTCGACATCGACACCGAGGTCGACTGGCACGAGACGGAGAAGTTCCTGAAGGCCGCGTTCCCGCTGGACATCCATGCCGAGCGGTACGCCTCCGAGACCCAGTTCGGGCACTTCTACCGGGCCACTCACACCAACACCAGCTGGGAGGCCGCCAAGTTCGAGGCCTGCAACCACCGCTTCGTCCACCTGGAGGAGCCGGGCTGGGGCGTCGCGCTCGTCAACGACTCGACGTACGGCCACGACGTGACCCGTACCGTCCGTGACTCGACCGCCGGGACGACCACCACCGTCCGGGTCTCGCTGCTGCGCGCCCCGCGCTTCCCCGACCCGGAGACCGACCAGGGCGTACACCGCTTCCGCCACGCGCTCGCGCCGGGCGCCGCGATCGGCGACGCGGTCCGTGAGGGCTTCCGGATCAACCTGCCGGAGCGCCGGGTCGCCGGCGACCGTACGGTGGCGCCGCTGGTGACCGTCGACAACGACGCGGTCGTCGTCAGCGCCGTCAAGCTGGCGGACGACGCGAGCGGCGATGTCGTCGTACGGCTCTACGAGTCGACGGGCGGCCGCGCCAGGGTCCGGCTCGGCACCGGCTTCGAGTTCACCGATCCGAAGGTGACCGACCTGCTGGAGCGGCCGCTCGCCGAGGGGAACGTGCCGGTGCGGGTGGACGGGGGCGTACAACTGTCGCTGCGCCCGTTCGAGCTGGTCACGATGCGTCTGACGCGCCGCTGAGCCGGGCCGGGACGGAGCGGGGCCGGGCCCCGACGGACCGGTGGAAACAGGCCGGGCGGACTGACCTCGATGTCGTAACAGGGCATCCAGGTCAATCCGCCCGGCCCGTGTGCGTCCTACACCTTTCCGTTATTCGATCGTCAGTAAAAACCGTCCGCCATGTGGGCACCCCTCTTGCCTGTGGACTGTATGCGAAATACGGTCTGCGATATTCCTTGATCACCCTCTGGCGGGAGGTAGGCCCCCGTGCGCCGAAAAGCGGTTGGCCTGGTGGCGGTTGCATTGGTGTCCCTCACCTCGGGCTGCGCATCGCTGCAGTCCTCGGCCACCGAGGTCGGCGGTGTGCGGAAAACCGATGAACGGTCCGTACACGACGGCGGGACACTCACCGTCGCTCTCACTACTACGACGCGGACAAGGTCCACCTCGACGGCGTCGTCTACAAGCCGATCCCCGACGGCAACGTCCGGCTCGCCAACCTGCGCTCCGGCGACCTCCAGGTCGGCGACCAGATGGGGCCCATCGGCGTCCGCGGCTCGCCCTCACCGGCGGCATCATCGCCGCCGTCTTCGTCCTCACCGCACTCCTCGCCCCGCTGATCGCCCCGTACGACCCCGCGCAGCCGGACTTCGGGGACGTCCTCGCCGAACCGAGCTGGTCCCACTGGCTCGCTGTGATGTACCTCGGGCAGATCGTCGAACAGGCCCCGACCACCGAACTGTTCGCCTCCCCGAAGCACCCCTACACCCAGGCGCTGCTGTCCGCCGCGCCCGTCCCCGACCCGGTCGAGCAGCGCTCCCGCGAACGCATCGTGCTCCACGGCGATCTGCCCGGCCCGCTCGACCCGCCGGCCGGCTGCCGCTTCCACACCCGCTGTCCGCTCGCCACCGACCGCTGCCGCACCGAGGTACCGGCCCTGCGTGAGCTGCCCGGCGGACGACAGATCTCCTGCCACCTCGTCGGAGCGGACGGGACCGCCCCGGACACGGCCTCCTGACCTCCCGTACATACGATCCGAACCACACCACGTACGTCGCAGCTAGGAGCCGCATCCGTGTTCACCACCCGGCCGACCCTTCAGGGCGCCTTCGGCATGGTGTCCTCCACCCACTGGCTCGCCTCGCAGTCCGCGATGGCCGTCCTGGAGAACGGCGGCAACGCCTACGACGCCGCCGTCGCCGCCGGATTCGTCCTGCACGTCGTCGAACCGCACCTCAACGGGCCGGCCGGTGAGGTGCCGATGATCCTGGCGCCGAGCGACGGCGACGTGCAGGTCCTCTGCGGCCAGGGCCCGGCCCCCGCCGGCGCCACCGTCGCCCACTACCGCTCCCTCGGCCTGGACCTCGTCCCCGGCACCGGACCGCTCGCCGCCGCGGTCCCCGGTGCGTTCGACGCCTGGATGGTGCTGCTGCGCGACCACGGCACCAAGTCCGTCGCCGAGGTGCTGCGGTACGCGATCGGCTACGCGGAGGACGGCCATGCCCCCGTCGAGCGGATCGGCCAGACCGTCGAGGCCGTCCGCGAACTCTTCGAGACCGAGTGGCAGTCCTCCGTCGACGTCTACCTCCCCGGCGGCACGTCCCCGAAGCCGGGCGAGCTCTTCCGCAACCCCGCCCTCGCCGCGACCTGGCGCCGCCTGACAGCCGAGGCCGAGAAGACCGGCGGCGACGACCGCATCGCCCAGATCGACTCCGCGCGGAAGATCTGGAGTGAGGGCTTCATCGCCGAAGCCCTGGTCCGCCAGGCCGGTCGCCCCACCATGGACACCAGCGGCACCCGCCACACCGGCACCCTCACCGCCGCCGACCTGGCCGGCTGGTCCGCGTCGTACGAGGCGCCCGCCACGTACGACTGGAACGGCTGGACGCTCGCCAAGGCCGGTGGCTGGAGCCAGGGCCCCGCCTTCCTCCAGCAGCTCGCCCTGCTCCCCGCCGAGCTTCCGCAGTACGGCTCCGCGGAGTACGTACACCTGCTCATCGAGGGCTGCAAGCTCGCCATGGCGGACCGTGAGGCCTGGTACGGCGACGCCGCCGACGTACCTCTCGACGTGCTGCTCTCGGAGCCGTACAACGCCGAGCGGCGCACACTGATCACCGACGGGGCGTCGCGCGAGCTGCGCCCCGGCAGCCCCGGCGGCCGCACCCCGGTCCTCAGCGAGCACGCGCACGCCGTCGCCTCCGGCGAGGCCGGGTTCGACGCCATGGGCATACCGGCGGCGGGCGTCGGCGAGCCGACCGTCGCCAAGGACGGCGCGACCCGTGGCGACACATGTCACCTCGACATCGTCGACCGCTGGGGCAACATGATCTCGGCCACCCCCAGCGGTGGCTGGCTCCAGTCCAACCCGGTCGTGCCCGAGCTCGGCTTCCCGCTCGGCACCCGCCTCCAGATGGCCTGGCTCGACGAGGGTCTGCCGAACTCCCTCACCCCCGGCCGCCGCCCCCGCACCACCCTCACCCCGTCCCTCGCCCTGCGCGACGGTGTTCCGGTGATGGCGTTCGGTACGCCCGGCGGCGACCAGCAGGACCAGTGGCAGGTCCACTTCTTCCTCGCCGTCGCGCTGCGCGCCGAGGTCCGCGGCGGGCTGGACCTCCAGGGCGCCATCGACGCCCCGAACTGGCACAACGACAGCTTCCCCGGCTCGTTCTTCCCGCGCGGCATGCGGCCCGGCAGCGTCACCGTCGAGGAGCGCATGGACCCGGAGGTCGTCGAGGAGCTGCGCCGCCGGGGCCATGACGTCACGGTCGGCGATCCGTGGTCCGAGGGCCGGATGTGCGCCGTCGCCCGCGACCCGGAGACCGGAGTGCTCTCCGCCGCCGCGAACCCGCGCGGCATGCAGGGGTACGCCGTAGGCCGCTGACCGGTCACCTCCACGTCATGGCCAGGTCGTCAGGAACCCGGTGGACCGTGCTTAGCTGGGGGCATGATCGATGACTTCCTTGCCGGGGACCTGACCGAGGTCGAGGAGGCGGTCCGCGCAGCGGCCGCCGCCGAGATCATGCCGCGCTACCGGCAGCTCGCCGCACACGAGATCGTCGAGAAGAGCGGTCCACACGACCTCGTCACCACCGCCGACCGCCTTGCCGAGGAACACCTCACCGCGTCCCTGACCCGGCTCCTGCCGGGTTCGGTGGTCGTCGGTGAGGAGTCGGTCCACGCCGATCCGAAGGTGTATGACGCCCTGGGCGGCGAGGCGCCGGTCTGGATCATCGACCCAGTCGACGGCACCCGCCAGTTCGTCCGCGGCGAGCCCGGCTTCTGCACGCTCGTCGCCCTCGCCCACCACGGCGAACTCCTTGCCTCGTGGACGTACGCCGCGGCCCTGGACGAGATGGCGGTCGCGGTCCGCGGCCGTGGCGCCACGCTGAACGGCGTCCCGATACGTGCTGGGTCGCCCGCGCCGGGCGCTGTGCTCGAGGTGGCCATGTCGCACCCCGACTACACCTCCGACGCCCAGAAGCGCGCCCTGCTCGGCCTGCGCACCGAAGGCATCAACGCCCGCCCGTGCGGCGCGGCCGGCCTGGAATACCTGGGCGTCGCCCGCGGCGACCAGGACGCGGTCGCCTTCAACTGGGAGTACGCCTGGGACCACGCAGCGGGCCTGCTCCTGGTCACCGAGGCGGGCGGCGCGCAGGCCACGCTCTCGGGCGCCCCGTTCCGTATCACCGGCGGCAACGCCCTGCCCTTCACGGCCGCCCGGGACGAGGCGACGGCCGGGCGGATCCTGGAGGCACTGCGCGCCGGGGGATGACCCGGCCCCACGGGGCTCGCGTGGGCCGGCCGTCCGCAGCGAGCGGGGCCGTCCGCGACGACCGGGCTACGGTTGCTTCACCCGGTGCAGAACCAGGCAGAACGGATGCCCCGCCGGATCGGCATAGATCCGCCACGGCCGCTCGGCCCGCTCCATGTCCGCCTCCCCGCCGCCGGCGCCGTCCGTGCTCCCGTCGTCGAGCACGATCGCGCCGGCCGCGACGACCTCCGCCTGCGCCGCGTCCAGGTCCGGCACACCGAAGTCCAGATGGAACTGCTGGGGGCGCGCCGGGTCCGGCCACTGCGGCGGCCGATAGTCTGCCGCCCGCTGGAACGCCAGGACGAGACCGGCGTCGGTGTGCAGCGTCGCCCAGTCCTCGCCGAGTCCCCACCGCCGGTCCGGCTCGTTGACCCGGCCGCCGATGACCGACCGGTAGAACTCGGCGAGACGCAGCGGATCGGGGCAGTCGAGCACTACGCACTGAAGTTCGGCGATCATGACCGGATCCTAAGCCAGGCCCGGCCACCGGCGGCTCCCCGGTTACTGGAGCACTGCGCGCACATCCCGCACCACAGCCCCCGCCGTCTCCACCGCCGCCACGTCCAGCCCCCGTAGCGCCGCGCCCACCCGCCCGGCGAAGTCCGCCGGAGTCTGCGGCAGCAGCGCGGCCGCCACCAGCGCGCCTTTCTCGTTCAGGCACCAGGTGCGGTGATGGGCGTGGAGGGACTGGGTCAGGATGCCGAACGCCCTCGACAGGCACAGGGCGATATGCAGGGTGTCGCCGGAGGAGGCCGATTTGCGTGCCGCGCCCAGGAAGAAGTCCGCCTCCCAGGCTGCGTCCACGAGTGCCTTGCGCAGCGGATCGGGGTAGCTGCGGGTCTCCTGCTGCAGCTTCGTCAATTCACCGGAAGGATCGGACAGTACGCGGCCGAGCGCGACCTCGCCCGGATAGCAAGGGGACCAGAACCCCAGCGGATGCCCGGGCTGGATGCCCACCTCGAAGCGGCCCTCACGGCAGTCGGACCAGACCTTCTCGACCCGGTCCAGATCGCGCAGGATCCAGTCCACCGGCGTGCCGTCGACCCGCAGCCACGCACCGCCGTTGACCCACGACCCCCAGCCGCCCGGACCCGCCACCTCCACCGGCGAGCCCTGCACCTCGCACGCGAGTGCCGTCAGGGCGGCCAGGTCGGGAGCGCCCCGGTAGTAGACGCCGAGGTCCCAGTCGGAGTCCGGACGATGAGTGCCACGGGCGCGGCTGCCGCCGAGTACGACGGCCCGGACACCGGGCAGTGCGGCCAGCTGTGCCGCCATGTCGCCGATGAGTGATGCATCCACTGAATCTCTGTTCATCGGCGGGGACGTTACCCGCGGCCCGGCTGTCGGTGCAGCGGAATATCCTTGAGTCTCTTGGCCGTCGGCTGACAAAGGAGTCCGAAGGTGCCGTCGATGCTCGATGCCGTCGTCGTGGGGGCGGGACCCAACGGACTGACCGCCGCCGCCGAACTGGTCCGCCGTGGCTTCTCGGTGGAGGTGTTCGAGGCGGCAGAGACCGTCGGAGGCGGCGCCCGCACCGAGGAGCTCACCCTCCCCGGCTTCCGTCACGACCCGTGTTCCGCCGTGCACCCGCTGGGTATCGGCTCGCCCGCGTTCGCCGCGATGCCGCTCGCCCGGCACGGCCTGGAGTGGCTCCAGCCCGAGCTGGCGCTCGCCCACCCCTTCCCGGACGGCTCCGCCGCGGTGCTCACCGGGTCGGTGGGGGAGAGCGCGATGTCGCTGGGGCCGCAGGACGCGGGGGCGTACCGCAGGCTGCTCGCCCCGTACCTCGGCCACTGGGACACACTCGCCCAGGACTTTCTGCGGACCCCGTGGGACGGGCTGCCACGCGATCCGTACCGCTGGGTGCGGTTCGGACTGGACGCGATCCAGCCCGCCACGCTGCTCGCCCGCCGGTTCCGGGGCGCAAAGGCGCGTGGCCTGTTCGCCGGGCTCGCCGCCCATGCCATAGCTCCCACCGGCGGCATCGCCACCGGCGGCATCGCCCTGCTCTTCGCGCTCGCCGCGCACGAGAACGGCTGGCCGGTGCCGCGCGGCGGCTCACAGGCCATCTCGGACGCTCTCGCCTCGTACGTACGCGAACTGGGTGGCGCGATCCGTACCGGCACGGAGGTCAAGCGCCTCGACGAGCTCCCGCCCGCGCGCGCCTATGTCTTCGACACCTCGCCGACCGCCCTCGCCCGGATCGCCGGACTGGGCAACGCCTACCGCGGCTACCGGTACGGCGCCGCCTGCTTCAAGATCGACTACGCCCTGTCGGGCCCCGTCCCCTGGACCGCGAAGGCGGCCCGGCGGGCCGGCACGGTCCATGTCGGCCCCACGGCCGGTGAGATCGACGGCGCGCTGCGCGCCGCGGTGGCGGGCCGCGACCCCAGCGTGCCGTTCCTGATCACCGCGCAGCCCAGCCTCGTCGACCCGTCGCGCGCGCCTGAGGGACGCCATGTCTTCTGGGCATACGGGCATGTCCCGGCGGGCTGGGAGGGCGACGCCACCGAAGTCATCGAGCGGCAGCTGGAGCGGTTCGCGCCCGGTTTCCGCGATCTGGTGCTCGCCCGCGCCGTCGCGGGTCCGCCGCAGCTCGCCGCGCGCAACGCCAATTACGTCGGCGGTGACATCGCCTGCGGCGCGTTCGCCGGACTGCAGACGGTGATCCGGCCGAAGCTCGCCCGCGTGCCGTACGCGACGGCGCATCCGGCCGTATTCCTGTGCTCCTCGGCCACCCCGCCGGGGCCCGGGGTGCACGGGATGTCCGGTCACCATGCGGCGAAAGCGGTCTGGCGACGGCTCCGGGCGGCTTGAGCCACGGGAGCCGCCCGGTGACGGCATGATGGCCCGCATGAGCACACCTCCGGCCGTCAGGATCACTCTGGTCCGCGGCGACATCACGCAGCAGTCCGTGGACGCCGTCGTCAACGCCGCGAACTCCTCCCTGCTCGGCGGCGGCGGGGTCGACGGAGCGATCCACCGGCGCGGCGGCCCGGAGATCCTCGCCGCGTGCCGCGAACTGCGGGCCTCGCAGTACGGAAAGGGGCTGCGGACCGGGCACGCCGTCGCCACCACGGCCGGAAGGCTCGACGCCCAATGGGTCATCCATGCGGTCGGACCTGTCTGGAGCAGCGCCGAGGACCGGTCCGCGCTGCTGGTCTCCTGCTACCGCGAATCGCTGCGGGTGGCTGCCGAGCTGGGTGCGCGTACCGTCGCCTTCCCTGCCATCTCGACCGGTATCTACGGCTGGCCCATGGATGACGGGGCCCGGATCGCCGTCCGCACCGTTCTGGCAGAGGCCACCCCTCCAATCGAGGAGGTGCGGTTCGTGCTGTTCGACGCACACGCGTACGCCGAGTTCGAAGAGGCCCTGGCAGTGCAAGGTTGATGTCGGATTTTCGCCAGCTCCGGTCTGCCCGGTGACCCATGCTTGAACCATGTACACCGACACCGAGCGTTGCGTACGGGCCGTCCAGTCCAAGGACGCCCGCTTCGACGGCTGGTTCTTCACGGCGGTCCTGACCACCCGGATCTACTGCCGTCCGAGCTGCCCCGTCGTGCCGCCCAAGGTCGAGAACATGACCTTCTACGCCAGCGCTGCCGCCTGCCAGCAGGCCGGGTTCCGGGCCTGCAAGCGGTGCCGGCCCGACACCAGTCCCGGCTCCCCGGAGTGGAACGCCCGCGCCGACTCGGTCGCCCGCGCGATGCGGCTCATCGGGGACGGGGTCGTCGACCGCGAGGGCGTGCCGGGGCTGGCCGACCGGCTCGGCTACTCCGCCCGCCAGATCGAACGCCAGCTCCTCGCCGAGCTGGGCGCCGGTCCGTTGGCCCTGGCCCGCGCGCAGCGCGCCCAGACCGCCCGGCTGCTCATCGAGACGACCGAACTCCCCATGGCCGACGTGGCGTTCGCAGCCGGGTTCTCCTCCGTCCGTACCTTCAACGACACCGTCCGTGAGGTCTTCGCGCTCGCGCCCGGCGAGCTGCGCACCCGCGCCGCCCGGTCCGTGAAGCCGTCGGCGACACCGGGCGTGATCGCGCTCAGGCTGCCGTACCGGGCCCCGCTCAACCCGTCCAACCTCTTCGGCCACCTCGCCGCGACAGCGGTCCCCGGTGTCGAGGAATGGCGCGACGGCGCCTACCGGCGCACGCTCACCCTCCCGTACGGGCACGGCATCGTCTCCCTCACCCCGCACCCCGACCACATCGGGTGCCGGCTCTTCCTCACCGATCCGCGCGATCTCACCCTTGCCATCAGCCGCTGCCGCTGGCTGCTCGACCTGGACGCCGACCCGGTCGCCGTCGACGACCAGCTGCGGGCCGATCCACTGCTCGCCCCGCTGGTCGACAAGGCCCCGGGGCGGCGGGTGCCGCGTACCGTCGACGGCGCGGAGTTCGCCGTACGGGCGGTGCTCGGCCAACAGGTCTCGACGGCCGCCGCCCGTACCCATGCGGCCCGCCTGGTCACCGCTCACGGCATCCCTGTCGACGACCCGGAGGGCGGCCTCACCCACCTCTTCCCGACCCCCGGGGCGCTGGCCGGTCTCGACCCCGGGCAGCTCGCCCTGCCCCGCAGCCGCCGCACCACCCTCACCACACTGGTCGGCGCGCTCGCCGACGGCTCGCTGCGGCTCGGCACCGACAGCGACTGGGAGAAGGCCCGGGCCGAACTGATCGCACTGCCCGGCTTCGGCCCGTGGACCGTCGAGGTCATCGCGATGCGGGCGCTCGGCGACCCGGACGCCTTTCTCCCCACCGACCTCGGTATCCGGCGGGCGGCGGAGGAACTCGGCCTCCCGTCGACACCCGCGGCGCTCACCGCACGCGCGGCGGCCTGGCGCCCCTGGCGGGCGTACGCGGTCCAGTATCTGTGGACCGTTGACGACCACCCCATCAACCACCTGCCCGTATAAGGGAGTTCCCGCATGACTGCGACACATCTCGCGACCCGTCGGCACACGGTCGTCGACAGCCCGTACGGCCCACTGACCCTCGTCGCCACCGACGGCGTGCTCTCGGGCCTCTATATGACCGAGCAGCGGCACCGCCCTCCCGAGGAGACCTTCGGCGACCCCGACCCACGCCCCTTCGCGGAGGCGATCCGTCAGCTGGACGCCTACTTCGCCGGCGAACTGCGGGAGTTCGAACTGCCACTGCACCTGGACGGCACGCCGTTCCAGCGCAGTGTGTGGGAGCAGCTCCGGCAGATCCCGTACGGGGAGACTCGCTCGTACGGAGAACTCGCCGAGCACCTGGGCAAGCCGGGCGCCTCACGCGCGGTGGGCCTCGCCAACGGCAAGAACCCGGTGGGGATCATTGTCCCGTGCCACCGGGTCATCGGAGCGTCCGGCAGCCTCACCGGGTACGGCGGCGGTCTCGACCGCAAGCAGCGGCTGCTGGCCTTCGAGAACGGTACGGGGGACGACACCCCGGCGCTCTTCTAGAGCGTGTTCCGGACACAGCGAAGCCCGGCGGACGCACAGGGCGACCGCCGGGCTTCGCCGTGGCTGCGTCACGGAACCGGCTCAGGCCGTGAAGATCTCGACCACCGACCAGATCGCCAGCCCCAGCATGCACAGCCCGCCGATGCGCTGGACCGTCCTGAGCGGAACCCGCTTCGCGATGAAGCGCCCCGCGAGCAGCGCCAGCGCGGACACGGACATCAGAGCGGCCAGGGAGCCGATGGCCGTGGACCACGTGCCGTTGCTCGCAGCCAGGTTGGCCGTGGTGATCTGGGTGAGGTCGCCCCATTCACTGATGAACACCGCCATGAACGCGGTCGAGTAGACCGGCCAGAAGCCGGTCACGGTCTTGACTTCGCTCTCCTCGTCGCCGTCGTCACCCCCGGAGCGCAGCAGCATGAAGGCGCCGAACGCGAAGAGGGCTGCCGAGACGAGCTTGACTATCCAGTCGGGCAGCAGCCCGATCAGACCGCCCGCGCCGACGGCGATCGCGACGTGCACGAGGAACGCGGACGAGGTGCCGAACCAGACATAGAGCGGCCGCATGCGTGTGCCCATGGCCAGCGACGCGAACATGGTCTTGTCGGGGAGCTCCGCGAGGAAGATCAGCCCGAAGGCGGTGACGATCGCCAGGGGGTCGAGATGCATTCCGGGTGGCTTTCTGCGAGAGCCGGGCCCCGGGTCTTTCCGCGAAGCGCCACTCTGGGCTTTTCGGAGGACCACTCGGCCCGGCATGACTGCAGCGCCCACAGTGCGCGGGCGTGTCATACCTGACCGAAGGTCTCGCCCACCCGTAAGGATCTACGAGCCCGGCCACCGGGAACCCGAGGGTTCCAGTGTGTCGACGACCGGTTTGCGGGGCTACTCCCCTTCGCAGCCGCCAACTTTACCTCACCCCCACGCAGCCACCGGTGCCGGAGGGGCTCACATGTTCGACTTCACTCTGTGCTCGGTACAGTCCCATGGTGATCATCCGCGCCCTCGTCCTCGCCCGCGTCACGACCGCAGGTGTCCCCGCATGAGCCGCCGCACGCGCAAGGCCGCCACGTCCGCCCCGGACGTACCCCGGCCCACCGTCAGTGTCTGCCGAGGCTGCTGCTGCGGTACGCCGAAGATCCCGGAGGTGGACCACGCCGGACAGCTCGCATCTCTGCGCCGGTCCCTCGGCGAGATCGCCGCCGTGCGTGCCGTGGAGTGCCTGGACGCCTGCGAGCAGGCCAATGTCATCGTCGTGCAGCCTTCGGCCGAGGGCAGGAGGGCGGGTGGCCGGCCGGTCTGGCTCGGCCTCGTCAACGACCCGGACGCCGTCGCCGACATCGTCGCCTGGGTCGAAGCGGGCGGTCCCGGCCTCGCGGACGCCCCCGACATCCTCGACCTCTACACCTTCCGCCCCTCGCGACGCGTCCAGCAGGAACTCGGTTCGTCCTGAGGGACAGCCCCTAAGCTTGACTCTGTCGGGGATCTTGGAGTTTCGCGGTGCGGCAGCATGGTCAACAGGCATGCTCGTGTCGTTCCGATGACCGATGCAGCTGCCGAGGTGCCCGTTGTCCCTTCGCCCCCGTTCCGGTGAGCAAATCCCGCCTTTGACCGCGAGGGTCGCGCGGGCAAGCAACCCGAAGGGCACGACAGCGATGTGGGTGAGAGACCGGCTGGATGGGCTGTGGTGCGACGAGGACTTCGCCGCCTGGTACCCGCGCGACGGGCGTCCGGGCGTCTCGCCCGCTCAACTGGCCACCGTCTGTGTGCTGCAGTTCCTGCTCGGTCTGTCCGACCGACAGGCCGCCGAGGCGGTGCGCTGCCGCATCGACTTCAAGTACGCCATGGCCATGGAGCTGGACGATCCCGGCTTCCACCACAGTGTGCTGGCCGACTTCCGTGACCGTCTCGCCGAGGGCGAGCGTGCGGACCGCCTCCTCGACCTCGCGCTGGCCCGCCTGAAAGCCGCCGGTCTGGTGTGCGAGCGCACCACGCAGCGCACCGACTCCACCCATGTCCTGGCCGCGGTGCGTGCGTGACCTGACACGGCTGGAACTGATCACCGAGGCGGTGTGGGCCGCGCTGGAGGAAGTCGCCGGCACCGCCGGGTACCTGCTCGTCGGCCTGGTCGACGAGGAGTGGGGGCGCCGCTACGGCCGACCGGTCCGCCTGGGCAAGAACCCCACCCGTCCCAGGACCAGGATCCTCGCCACCGGCAACCACGCTGCCCGGCTTCTGGAACACCTCTGTCGGCACGGAGCAGGCCGCGCA
>NZ_JBEXID010000091.1:0-25103 GCF_040608395.1 Streptomyces sp. NPDC005181 | reverse complement strand
CATTTTCAGCCCGTGCCGCTAGCCGCAACGCGCTGACCAGCATCGATCCCCGACCTGACCCACCGAAACCCCGCCGAACTGTGGAAGCCGGGCCCGAGCCGAGATCTTCACGTTCATCGAGACCTTTTACAACCGCCGCAGACTACGCAAACACATCAACTGGGGCTACCTCACGCCCCACGAGACACGCCTGCGCTACCAACAAGACCAGACCCTCGCGGCGTAACACGGACGTGTCCAAGATCACGGGGAAGCTTCAACCCCCGCCTCCATGAAGTACGTGAGGTGATGGCCTACGTCCAAATACTCCACAATTTCTGCTTCATCCGGTTCGCTGGACGCTTGCACCTGGGCCCCCAGCGGTCCCGCAGCCAACTCGCTTGAATGCCCGAAGTCATCGAAGAAGCCGAGCAGCCTCAGCACGCGCACCCCTCTCAGCCTCTCCTGGAGTCAGCAATCGAGGCGAGCATATGCAGGCCCGCGCTCCGCCGGTCTGGCCAACGTGTGGCCGCAGCCGCCCGGTTGGGTGACCGCGACCGAGCGACTGCTTAACTTTTCTGTGCCACAGGTCAGAGATCACGTGTTGCGACCACCACTGGAATCCGCCTCCTCTTGGCGGGGCTTCGTCGTGTGCGGCACGAGAGCAGCCCTGGGCTCCCTGTTCGTCACCCGCTTTGCTCTGCCGTACTGCCCTGCGGCTAGTTTGTGTGCAGGACAGGTACGCAGGCCCGTGGTGGCAGAGGTGCACGGGGGACGGGAGGTCGGGAAGAGTGTCGCTGCGCGGAGGTGATCCAGCCGAGATCGGCGGTTATCCACTTGAGGCGCGGCTCGGCTCGGGTGGCATGGGCACGGTCTTTCTGGCCCGTACGAGTTCGGGGCGACCTGTCGCGATCAAACTGATCCACCAGCAGTTCGCGGGGGACGACGAGTTCCGCATCCGTTTCCGACAGGAGGTGGCGGCGGCGAGGCGGGTGAGCGGCGCGTTCACCGCCGCCGTGGTCGACGCTGCCCCTGAGGCCGAGCAGCCGTGGATGGCGACGACCTATATCGAGGGGCACACGCTCGCCCAGCGCATCGCCACGAGGGGCCCGCTGAACGGAGCGGAGCTGAGAAGGCTTGCCATCGGGCTGGCGGAGGCGCTGCGCGACATCCACCGGGTGGGGGTCGTCCACCGTGACCTGAAGCCCTCGAACGTCGTGCTCTCGCCCGAGGGCCCGCGCGTCATCGACTTCGGCATTTCGCGCGCCGTGGACCAGCAGACGCTGACGATGACAGGGCGGGTCATCGGTACGCCGCCCTTCATGTCGCCGGAGCAGTTGCAGGCGCCGCGTGGTGTGGGGCCGAGGTCCGATGTCTTCTCGCTGGGGACGCTGCTGGTGTACGCAGCGACGGGCCACGGGCCCTTCGACGCGGACAGCCCATACATGACGGCGTATCAGGTGGTGCACGAGGAGCCGTCGCTGGGTGCCGTGCCGGTGGCTTTGCGCGCGGTCGTCGAGTCCTGCCTGGACAAGGAGCCCAAGGGGCGCCCCTCGGCGGACGAACTCCTCGTGCTGCTGCGGGACCTGCCGGCCGACCTCGGCGCGTCCGACGCGAACGGGGTTGGCACGAGCCGCACCCGCGACATGATCACCCAGCATCACTTCGCGACGCGGGCCACCCCGGCGCCGACTGCCCCGACCACCGCCCCGGCCGGTCCCGATACAGGGAGCACCGGCACCCCCATCGGCCGCCGTCTGCGCAGCCGATGGCGGCCTGTGCTCGCGGCCGCGGTCGCGGTGGCAGCGATCGGCGGGGGAGTCGCCGCGCTGAAGGCGGGCGGCTCTGGGGAGAACAGCGGCGGCGACAAGGGCAACAGCGTTGCGGTGCCGGGTGCCGCACTTCCGGACGGCTTCGAGCCGTGGCGCAAGACCGTGCAGGGCGGTCGCGAGGACATCCCCGACGAGCTGCGTTGCGTCGCGCGCGGCGACGCGCTGTTCTGCGGGGGCGGCGGTGTTGTCGCGATCCGTATCAGGGCCCTGGACGGCTCGCGGGTGTGGACGGCGAAGAGCCCGGGCGTCCCCGTCCAGGGCATGCACCTGGTGGGCGTCACCGACGACACGGTGCTCGGTTACCGCTTCGCCGCCCAGGACGCCCCGCAGGACCCTCCCAGCGAAGTGGTGGCCATCGACGCGAATAATGGCCGGGAGCTGTGGTCTGTGCCGTCCGGCGCCCAGTCGACGGCCGTCACGGGTCGGACTCAGGACGCCATAGTGGTCGGCTCCGCCGTCGTGACGGTCGACGCTTCCAACTCCCGCTTCGAGGCCCGGGACGCGCACAGCGGTAAGGTCACCTGGACGACGTCGTTCCCCGCGGGTACGCAGTGCGCTCCCGTCCCGGTGGGCCCACACCTTTTCGCGATGTGCGCGACGGATGCGGAGGTGGATGCCTCAGAGGTGCGCCACCCCACCCTGTACACGGTCGACCGCGCCTCGGGGACGCTGGGCAGGCCCATCGCGGTTAACGGCCCCGCCGTGCCGATGGGCGTCGCCAACGGCAGGCTCGTACTCCTTCAGGAGCACATGGAGGGAACGGCGCTGGCCGGGTACGACGGGGTGGCGCGGGTCGACCTTGCCTCGCGGAAGGTCACGTACTCCCGACTGGCCAAGACATACGCGGGGACGCCCGGCATGGCGGACGGCACCGTCTACGTGAGCGGGCAGACCGGTCTCGTCACGGCCCTCGACCCCGCGACCGGCCGGAAGAAGTGGTCGCGGCAGACGGGCGTGGAGGGCGCGTCGGGTCCCGTGGCGGGAGCCGACGCGCTGTATTTCAGCTCGGCCGCCGGTCGGGTGGTCGCGCTGTCGCCGTACGATGGCAAACCCCTGTGGACAACAGATCCGCAGGCCGATGGTTTGACGGGCGAGCAGGGCGCAAGCCCGCGCGTGACCGTTGCGGGGCGTGCAGTGATCGTGGCCGCGGCCAAGAACACTCTCTTCGCCTTCGACGCGCAGAAGCCGCCGAAGTCGGGCTGACCCCGGCGGCACCGGACGCCGGCCGCCTTCCTTGCCGTGCGGACACCTCAGCGGCTCACTCGGTGGCCTACGCAGCGAGGTCGCTTCTTGTGCGAGTGCGCCGCGCCCGTAGCGTTTCTGGTGCTAACGACCAGACCGGGATCATCGACGGCACCGAGATCCGCGTCCGAAGGCCCGCCGCCGGGGCGCAAGGACCGGGAGAAGTTCATCTCCGGCAAGAACAAGCAGAACGCCGTCGTGATTGTCTTGGAGCGCTGAGGCGCATGGCGCATCAGGTTGCGCGCTGCGTCAGCTCATATGTCCCTGGCGGCGGCGCGCAGCCTGCGCCCTCTGACTGGTCGTGACGCTGTGGCCGGCGGCCAGATGGCCGCCCAAGCAACAGGCCGGGGTCGAGGTCGACCAGGAGGCGGTTGGTGCAGGCGAGGACCTCGCCGGGGGAGGCGCGGGTGGTGGCGGCGTAGGCGTGGACGGCTGTGCGGACCTGTCCCATGAGGGCGGCGGCGGTGGTCTTGTGGCCTTGCACGTCGCCGATCACCGCGGCGGCCGTCGTGGGTGTGCAGACGATGAGGTCGTAGAAGTCGCTGCCGATGTCCATGCCGTGACCGGCTGGGCGGTAGCGGGCGACGACGTCAAAGCCGGGCAGGCGCGGCAGGGTGTGGGGCAGCAGTCCGGTCTGCAAGGTGTGGGCGAGAGTGTGGTTGGCGGCGTAGAGGCGGGCGTGGTCCAGGGCCTGGGCCGATCAGGCCGCTCACTGACGTGAGCATGGCCCGCTCGGCGGGCGGGAAGGGGCGAGGCTGGTCGTAGGCGAGGACCAGGGAGCCGACCGGGTGTCCTGACACGATCAGGGGGACGAAGGCCCAGGCTGCCATCTCGTCCTGGTGCACGGCAGGAGGGTAGGCCCTCTTGAGGTCGGCGAAGGTGGCGAAGAAGCTGGCCACACCTGTGGTGATGACATGTGCGGCGGGGGTGTCAGAGGTCAGGGGGGCCGCGTCGAAGCGGTCCATCAGTTCCTGGCTGTAGCCGCGGTAGCCGGTGATCCGCAGCCGTCCGTCGTTCACCGTGAGAAGAGCCAGCGCCTTCGGGCCGAAGGACGTCACGATCTGGTCGGCGGCAAGCTCGACCACGTCCTGCACGCTGACGGCCTCGGCAAGGGCGGTGGCAAGGTGCGTCAGGTGGTACAGCCCCGTCGCGCCGCCGAGCCCGGCGGGGGAAGGGGCCGCGGCCTCCACCGCCCCGGCCGGATCCAGCAGCCCCTTTCCGGGGACGGCGGCACTTGCAGGGACAGCAGGGCCCCGCATGGCCGTCACCCGCCCCGGCCGGCAGGCGCGGCAGTGCGGCTGCGCCCGAAGCGGCTGCGGGCCGCCTCGGCGCTTATCCCCAGCCCCGCACCGATCTGCGCCCAGCTCGCCCCGGCCTGCCGATCCGCCAGCACCGCCGAGACGGACACGGCCCACCTCTTCGCAGGAGCGACCGGCCGCGACGTGAGTGTAGTGAACGACGCCGACGCGGCCGGGGTCGCCGAGATGCGCTTCGGCGCCGGCAAAGGACGCAAGGGCGTCGTCGTGCTGATCGCCGACGCCTTCGCCAGCTCGCCCTCCCTCGACGGCTTCGCCGGACGGGTCTCCGACTCCGGGGAAGGCCGGTGGACCGTCCTCGCCGCGGTAGACGAAGGCGTCCCGGCACCGGTCATCACCACCTCGCTCTACGAGCGCTTCGAGTCCAGGGAGGCCGGGGAGTTCACCGACAAGATCCTCTCGGCGATGCGCTCGGAGTTCGGCGGGCACGCCGAAAAGAACGGCTGAGGGCTGTGCAACACGAACTCGAAGTCGTCGCCGACTGCGATGCGGTCGCCAGCACCGCTGCGGCGTTGGTTGCACGGTTGGCCGGGCCTTCGTTCAAGCCCACGGCCGATTCACGTTCGCTGTCAGCGGGGGCACACGCCATGGGCGATGTTCGCGCGGCTCTCACATGAGCACGTCCCCTGGGAGCGCGTGGCGGTGTTCCAGGTCGACGAGCGGGTCGCGCCCGACGGCGACCCGGACCGCAACCTCACCCACCTGCGGGAGAGCCTCGGTGCGGCCCCGGCCGAGGTCATCGCGATGCCCGTGAACGACGCCGACCTTGACGCGGCGGCCGCCGCCTACGGGCCGTCGCTGCCCGAGCGTTTCGACCTCGTTCACCTGGGCCTCGGCCCGGACCCTATTGCCGTGCCAGCTCCGTAAGGGAGATCAGATGGCTTTGAACTCGTCGAACGTTCCCGCAGACGTGCTGGTCATTTTCGGGATCAGTGGCGACCTCGCGCGAAAGATGACGTTCCGCTCGCTCTATCGGCTTGAGCGGCGCAAGCTGCTGACCTGCCCGATCGTCGGAGTGGCGCGCGACGGCTGGTCCGACGACGCGCTGCGTGACCACGCCCGCACGGCGATCAAGGCAGCGGGCGAGCCGCTCGACGACAGCGTCTTTGCCCGGTTCGCCGCCCGACTCAGCTATGTGCAGGGCGATTACGCCGACCCGGAGACGTTCCATCGCCTCGCCCGGGCGGTCAACGGCAGGCGGCGCCCAGTCTTCTACCTGGAGATCCCACCGTCGCTGTTTGCCCGGGTGGTCGGGGGCCTGGCAGGCGCCGGACTGACCAAGGGCGCCCGGGTTGTCGTGGAGAAACCATTCGGGCATGACCTCGCGTCGGCGCGCGCCCTCAACACCGAGCTGCGTCAGCTCCTCGACGAGGATCAGCTGCTGAGGATCGACCACTTCCTCGGCAAAGAGCCGGCGATGGACATTCTGTTCCTGAGGTTCGCCAACTCCGTGTTCGAGCCGGTGTGGAACCGCGACCACGTCTCCTGCGTGCAGATCACCATGGCCGAGGACTTCGGGGTCGAGGACCGCGGCCACTTCTACGACCCGGTCGGCGCGCTCCGCGACGTCGTGCAGAACCATCTGCTGCAGTTGCTCGCCCTGGTGGCGTCCGAGCCGCCATCAGCCGCCGATGCGGACGCGCTCCGGGACCGCCGGGTTGATGTGTTCCGGGCGGTCCCCGACGCCGACCCGGCCCGCTACGTCCGCGGGCAGTACGAGGGGTACCTGCAGGTTCCCGGCGTGCGGCCGCGCTCGCGCACCGAGACCTTCGTCGGGTTGCGGGTGGAGGTCGAGAACTGGCGCTGGTCCGGGGTGCCGTTCTTCATCCGCGCCGGCAAGTCGCTCCCCGAGCGAGTGACCGAGATCCGGATCGTGTTCAAGCGCCCGCCGCGGCTTGCGTTCGCGGAGCGGTTCGCGCCCGAGCCCGACCAGTGGATCCTGCGGATCGATCCGAGTCCTGGCATGAACTTCCGCATTCAGGCCAAGCAGCCGGGCAAGCAGGACACGCAGCTGGTGGACCTTGACCTCCTCTTCGCGGCCGAGCTGGGTGAGGCACCCGAACCGTACGAGCGCCTGCTCAGTGATGCAATGCAAGGCAACGCGAGCTTGTTCACCCGAGAGGACTCGGTGGAGGAGACGTGGCGAATCGTCCAGCCCCTGCTGGAGGCGCCCGGCGACCCCGAGCTCTACCGGCAGGGGACCTGGGGACCGGCGGGAGCGAGCAAGCTCGTCGCCGGATACCCGCGATGGCACGAACCATGGCTGCCGGCGAGGTCCCCCGACTGACACAGCCGCGCCCCGGACCTGGTGAACCGCAAGTTGATCAGGCCACCTGCGTGAGGAACAGGTCCGGCAGCCCTATGATCAGCACCGTAGGAAGATCGAATTTCCGGCTCGTCACACGTCAGGAGCAGGCGGGGTTACGCCCCACGCACACGCCACAACGGCACTGTGTGAGGCGAGCGAGGCATTGTGATGGTTCGGCGGCAGGCGCGAGACCAACCCGGCCGGCTCCGAAACACAGATCTCCCGCTTGAGATCCGACGTTGGGAGCCGGACGATCCCGACGAGGAATACGGGGAGCACAGCAGCGCTACAGGCAGCACTGTGGTTCGCTGTGTGCTTCCCAGTTCGCCGAGTGCCGACGTGGTTACCGAGCTGCTGAAATTCGTGAGTGAGAAGCCGAAGCTGCTTGCGCAGTGGGCCGGGACTTCTGTGGGAGCGCCGCTTGAGGGGACGACGTCTGTGGTCACCAAGCGCTACGAACCTTGATCAGGCTCTCCAACGAGGACGTCATGCTACGAGATCCGGCAGACGGTGTCGGTTAGAGCGAGGGTGTCCACGAAGCCGTGCACGCAGTTCGGTACTCGTCGTTACTGACGATCTCCGGTTGCGGTGCACCTTCAACGCCAGCGGGAGGAGCATGGAGCGCCTGATCGTCGTGTCCATGGGCAGGTGCATCCGGTTGGAGCGAGCAGGATCAGTCGCTGACGGGCACCGCTGTACGAAGATCCTGGTCAACTAGGATGGGATTGCCTTAACGGAGGTTGGTGGACACGAACATCAATGTCAACCGTCAGGTTCGACTGAGCTTCTTGGGCTGACCAAGATCGCTCGCGGAGGTCCCGCCGCCAATTCTCCGTACTCTGCACGCTTGAACGGAGAGCAACGTGCACGGTACGGACCTGAACGTGATTGAACGACCTTACGACTGATGTGGCAAATGCCTGCTCGGCGTGCGGCGGCTGTCCCGCGTGAAGCTGGTCACGTCATCCCCCGAGCGTCAGCGGGAGAACGTGCTGACGGCCGCCGCCTCCGTCGGCGCCCACATCATCGGCTGGGCCGACGATTGGGAGGTGTCGGGCGCCACCGATCCGATGACGCGCCCGAAGCTGGGCCCTTGGCTCCTTGACGAGCAGGGCCCCTATGACGGCCTCGTCGCCGCCGCGGTGGACCGGCTCGGCCGCAACGTCGTCGACTGCCTGAACACCGGCTACAAGATGACTTGATCCTTTGCTGAGTCCGTGCCTCGTCCGGCTCAGCCGACGTGGACACGTGGCCGGCGGGCTCGATTCGGTTCGGCCTCGCGGAGGACTTCGCGGGTGACGGGGGCGACCTCGCCCTGGCCGAAGAGGAAGAAGCGGAGGAAGTTGGTGAAGGGGTTGCCCTCGGTCCACTCGAAGTAGATGTGCGGGGTGCAGCCGGTGGTGTCGCGGACGTGAAGGAGCAGGGCGGCGAGGGCGTTGGGGACGGAGGAGCTCTCCAAGGTCAGGACGCGGTAGCGGCCGTGCAGGACTTCGCCGCGTACGTTCAGGCCCGCTTCGAACTCCGAGGGGTCGAGGACGGTGACCTCGACGAAGACGAAGTCCTCCGGGGTCGGGACGTCGTTGTCGTGACGGATCTGCTTGATCTTGTCGCGGTACTCGGCGATGTCGCGGTTGTCGGGCTCATTGGCGATGAACCGGATCCTGCGGCTGGCGACGTCCCGTACGAAGCGCTCCGCCATGTCGTCCATGGTCACGCTGGTGACCCGGAGCTCGAAGGCGCGGGCGAGCCGTGAGAGCAGTGAGATGAGGATGATTCCGGCGATGAAGCAGGCACCGATCTTCACGCCGTCGGGCCGCTCGATGACGTTCATCACGGTGGTGTAGAGGAAGATCGCCGAGATGACGGCGAAGGCGATGGTCCAGTTGCGCTGGCCGGCCTTGCGCGCGGCGATGGTGACGGCGATGGCGGCGGAGCTGATCAGCACGAGGACGCCGGTGGCGTAGGCGCCACCCTGGGCGTCGACGTCGGCGTTGAAGATCCATGTGACCAGGAATGCCACCAGGGTGAAGACGATCACCATCGGGCGTACGGCGCGCGCCCAGTGCGGGGCCATGCCGTAGCGGGGTAGGTAGCGGGGCATCAGGTTGAGCAGGCCGGCCATGGCGGAGGCGCCGGCGAACCACAGGATGGCGATGGTGGAGACGTCGTAGACCGTGCCGAAGACGTTTCCGAGGTACTCGTGCGCCAGATAGGCGAGGGCCCGGCCGTTGGCCTGGCCGCCCGACTCGAACTCCTTCTCCGGAATGAGCAGCGTGGTGATGAAGCTGGTGGCGATCAGGAAGACGCTCATGATCACTGCGGCGGTGGTCAACAGCTTCTTTGTGCCCTGGATACGTCCGGTGGGCTTCTCCTCGGTGTCGTCGGGGTCGCCTTCGACGTGGGGCATGACCGCGACGCCGGTCTCGAAGCCGGACAGGCCGAGGGCCAGCTTCGGGAAGACCAGCAGCGCGACGCCGACCATGGCGATGACGTTGCCGTGCTCGGTGGTCAGGGCGCTGGTCCAGTCGGTGACCACGTGCACGGCGGTGGCGACGTGCCACAAGCCCACCACCACGACGACGACGTTCAGGGTCAGGTAGATCCCGACCAGGACGACGGCGACGCCGATGGCCTCCAAAAAGCCCTTGAGGAAAACCGCCCCGAGCAGCGCGACCAGCATCAGCGTGATCAGCATCTGCTTGTCGTGCAGCGCATCGTTCAAGTGCGGGTTCTCCACCAGATGGGTGGAGGCGTCCGCCGCCGACAGCGTGATGGTGATCAGGAAGTCGGTGGCAGCGAAGCCGAGCAGCGTCAGGACGAACAGCTTGCCCTTCCAGAACGACAGCAGCCGCTCCAGCATCGCGATCGAGCCCTCGCCGTGCGGGCTCTCCTCGGCGACGCGGCGATAGACCGGCAGCGCGCCCGCCAGAGTGACGATCACGAGCACGATGGTGGCCACGGGCGACAGCAGCCCGGCCGCGAGAGCGGCGATGCCTGGCTGATAGCCCAGCGTGGAGAAGTAGTCGACGCCGGTAAGGCACATCACCCGCCACCAGCGCTGCCCCTTGTGCACAGGCTCCGATGGCGGGGCATGTGGCCCCTGTCGGCTGCCCTTGCCCATATCGGACAGCCCTTCCAGCAGCCACTCCTGCAATCGGCTCCTACGGGCGTGTTCGGTGCTAGCCATCTGCGTGCTCTCCTGACGTGCTGCGCGGCGTGCGGATCCGGCCATCACGCGGACGGCGGGGCCAGCGTATGCAAACAGTGATCCACAGACCCAGGGTGGTGGGCACGCTGAGAGGAACGTCTCCGTTCGTCATTGCCGCTCATTGCCGCTCATTGCCGCTCATTGTCGCCAGCGGCAGCAGCATCGGCAGAGCGATATCAGGAGCGAATACTCAATGACATGTCGGACGACGTCTCGCGGTCGCCCTGTACGAACGTAATGCGGACGAGGAGATCGCGGACTTCCGGCGACGGGGTGGGCTGCCCCCTGAGGGACCCTGGGTGCGGGTGCCGTCGGGGCTCGGGCCGTAGGCGCTACCCCAGTCGAGGTACTCGTCCCCCAAGTTCGACCTTCGCGTCCAGGAGGGGAAGCAGGGGCGTGGCCTCGCTTTCGGCGTCCGCCAAGGGGGGAGTGATCGAGTAGTGGAGAGTGGGGGAGTCGTCCCGCTGCTTCAGTTTGCTGACTGTCAGTTCGTGGCGGCCGTCGAGACCTGCAGGGTGAGGACGGGAGTCCTGGGCACGTTGGATTTCACCTGTGCCGGGCCGTACTTATGCGGCGGGTCGGCTGCGTTGCGCAGGGTCCCCGGCCGCGTAGTGAACGTACTCGCGTACCAGCCGGAAGCCCGCGGTCCAGGCCAGGAGGCGGCCGGCGTGGTTGAGGACGGAGCAGTTCCAGCTCGGGGTGTGGCCGCGTGCAGTGATGTCCGGGATGAGGGCGGTGACGCAGGCCAGGGCAAGGCGGTGCCGGTGGTCGGGGGCGGTGAGGACCGCGACGTCCTCGTAGCTGGTGCTGCGGCATTACGTGCAGGCGATGGCCAGCACCTGTCCGCCGCGGTCCACGGCCGCCCAGCCGTGACCAGAGGCGGCGAGGCCAAGGGCGCTGCCCCAACTGGCATGGATCCAGGCCGCGTCGGCGCCGAGGACGTGCAGTGCGTCTGTGTCGGCCGGTTTGAGACGGCATGCGATCACGCCGCGCGGGGTCGGGCAGGGCTGGGGGAGGGCCTGCAGGTCTACACCATCCGTTCCCACGGGGGTGAGGCGGTCGAAGGCTGCACCGAGGGCCGGCGGGAGGCGGGCGGGGGCGTCGATGCGGCTGTTCGCCAGGGGCGCCAGGTCTTTGGGGCCGAGTGTGTCTGGGGCGCCGCGCAGCAGGCGTGGTCGGCACAGGAAACGGATGCGCGGTTGGTCCCCTCGGTCCGCTCACCAGCGGCCGACGCCGGTGGTGAGAACGTGCTCGCCGATCGTGGTCGGGCCCGGGGCGCCAGCTGGTGCGCGAGGGCAGTTGGCGGGGTTCGAGTTCGATCACCGATGCCTCCGTGAGTTGGGTGACAGGGAGAAGCGGGCGGGGAAGATGCGGCGCGTGTGGCTGGTCTTGTCCGTCCGCCCGCCTCTCCAGTCGGGTCAGCGCTGGCCGGCCTTGCGGCCGTGGTGCGCCTTCTTCTTGCGGCGGGCTCTCTTCTCGCGGGCACGCTTGGACATGGGCATCAACTTTCTCGCTTAGAGAGGAAGTTCAAGCGGTACGGCCGACGAGAAGGTCGGCCAGCTTGTTGAGGCGCTTGACGGTGCGGTCCTCGGTGGCGGCGGGCGCCGGGTCGACGCGCTCGGCGCGGTCGTAGTACGCGCCGTTGACGATCTCGACGGCCGGGTCGCACAGGCGGACCACGTGCGCGGCGCCCTGGGCGGGCGCGTCGCCGTCGTGGGCGTAGAGAGGGAGCAGCGCGGTGTCGCAGACACCCGGGTGGACGGAGACCGCGGTGACGCGCGGGTCCGCCGCGAAGACCGTCAGGGCCAGCTGCGACTGGGCGTACGCGGCGAGCCGGGAGTAGCGGTGGGCGCGGTTGGGGTCGCTCCACTGGATGGAGGCCGTGCGGTGGAGCGACGACGACACGTTGACGACGCGGCCTCCGGGGTCGCTCGTCAGCGCTGGTTCCAGCAGGCAGGTCAGCAGGTAGTGGGCGAGGAAGTTGACCTGGAAAGCGATCTCGTTGCCGTCCGCGGTGACGGTGTGCCGCTCGGGCGCCGACATACCTGCGTTGTTCACTAGGACGTCCAGGCGCGGGTGCTCCCGGACAATCCGGGCGGCCATGGCCTCGACCTCGTCCAGGCGCGTGAAGTCGGCGCCGTAGGTGCAGAGCCGATCGGCGTCGATGCCTGCCGTGGCGACGAGGCGGTCGGCGGCGGCGTGGGCTTCCTCGGCGGTGCGGCCGTGCAGCAACACGGTCGCACCGCGCTCGGCGAGCTGCCGGGCGGCCTCCAGGCCGATGCCGGAAGTGGCACCTGTGACGAGGACGGTACGGGATGAAAGGGCGGAGTTGAACATGGTCCATCCGGGAGTACGAGTACGGATTCACGTACGGGTTCGGGTCCGCGTACGACGGGTGTGTACGGGCGGGCATGAAAAAGGGCGCCGGACGTGGGTCACGGCGCCCCTTGGGCTACGGAAAGCGAGTCAGCAGACGGCGGACGCGGGTGTTTCCGGGCAGCAGGGCGCACAACGGGACGCCTGATGAGGCGGCCGGTCGATGAGGAGCCACTCGCTGTTCACGCAGTCCACGGAACCCGGGGCAGCGGGCCCGGACAAGCTTGACTCGCCTTTCCTTACACGCCTCTGACGTGCGAAGACACCTTCTTGACGAGTACGTGACTCAGCCCAGCCCCGGCACACCTGAGATGAGTAGATCGATCAGTTTGATGCCGGCGAAGGGGAGGACGAGCCCGCCGAGTCCGTACAGCATGAGGTTGCGGCGCAGCAGGTCGTGCGCGGACGACGGCGTGTAGCGGACGCCCCGCAGCGCGAGCGGGATCAGGGCGACGATGATGAGCGCGTTGAAGATGATCGCTGAGGCAATCGCGGACTTGGGGCTGTGCAGACCCATGACGTTGAGCGACTCCAGGCCGGGATAGACCGCCGCGAACATCGCCGGGATGATCGCGAAGTACTTCGCGACGTCATTCGTTATGGAGAACGTCGTCAGCGCGCCCCGAGTGATGAGGAGTTGCTTGCCGATCTCGACGATCTCGATGAGCTTGGTCGGGTTGGAGTCGAGGTCGACCATGTTGCCGGCCTCCTTGGCGGCCGACGTACCCGTGTTCATTGCGACGCCCACGTCCGCCTGCGCCAGGGCCGGCGCGTCGTTCGTGCCGTCACCGGTCATCGCGACGAGCTTGCCGGCCTCCTGCTCCCGCTTGATCAGTGCGAGCTTGTCCTCAGGGGTCGCCTCAGCCAAGTAATCGTCCACGCCCGCCTCTTCGGCGATGGCGCGGGCGGTGAGGGGGTTGTCGCCCGTGATCATCACTGTGCGGATGCCCATGCGACGCAGCTCGGCGAAGCGTTCGCGGATGCCGTCCTTGACGACGTCCTTGAGGTGGATCAGGCCCAGCACGCGCGGGCCGTCCCAGTCGTGCACGGCCACCAGCAGGGGAGTGCCGCCGGATGTCGCTACAGAATCGGCGAACTGCCGTGCCTCGGACGGGACTTGGCCGCCGTACATCTCCACCCACTCGATGACCTGCTGGGCGGCGCCCTTGCGGATGGCGCACACCGCGCCGTTTTCCCAGCGCAGGTCGACGCCGCTCATTCGGGTCTGGGCAGTGAACTTCACCCATCGCGCGTGGCTCAGCTCGCCCTCGGCGGGGGCGCGCAGCCCGTACTGGGACTTCGCCAGTACGACGACGGAGCGGCCCTCGGGTGTCTCGTCGGCCAGGGACGACAGCTGCGCGGCTTCGGCGAGTTGGGCTTCGGCGATGCCGGGCAGCGGGACGAAGGCGGCCGCCTCGCGGTTGCCGAGGGTGATGGTGCCGGTCTTGTCGAGGAGCAGGGTGTTGATGTCGCCGGCGGCCTCGACCGCGCGGCCCGACATGGCGAGGACGTTGCGCTGAACGAGACGGTCCATGCCCGCGATACCGATCGCGGACAGCAGCGCGCCGATCGTCGTAGGGATGAGGGTGACGAGGAGGGCGACCAGCACGGTGGTGGACTGGGCGGCGCCGGCGTAGTCGGCCATCGGCTGGAGCGTGACGACGACCAGGATGAAGATGATAGTCAGCGCGGCCAGCAGGATGTTCAGCGCTATCTCGTTCGGGGTCTTCTGGCGGGAGGCGCCTTCGACGAGCGCGATCATGCGATCCAGGAAGGAGTGTCCAGGGCGGGCGCTGACACGGACCACGATCCGGTCCGACAGCACCGTCGTGCCGCCGGTGACACCGCTGCGGTCGCCGCCGGACTCCCTGATGACGGGCGCCGACTCGCCGGTGACGGCGGATTCGTCGACCGCCGCGACGCCGTCGATGACGTCGCCGTCGGCGGGGATCAGTTCGCCCGCCTCGACCAGGACGACGTCGAGCGGCCTGAGGTCGGTGGCGGCCACCGCCTCCGTCTCGGCGTGCCGCACGTCGGTGCTGTAGCTCCAGTGGCGCAGGCGCAGCGCGACCGTGTCGGTGCGGGCCTTCCGCAGGGACTCGGCCTGCGCCTTGCCGCGGCCCTCGGCGACGGCCTCCGCGAGGTTCGCGAAGACCACCGTCAGCCAAAGCCAGGCGCTGATCACCCAGGTGAAGACGGCTGGGTGGAGGACCGCGGAGAACGTGGTCAGGACGGCTCCGGCCGAGACGACGAACAGCACCGGGTTCTTGACGAGGACGCGCGGGTGCAGTTTGCGCAGCGCCTCGGGGAAGGACCGCGCGAGCTGGGCGGGCTCGAACAGCCCGCTCGGCGCGCGGCGTCCGGAACCTCCCTCCGATCCGGGCGGGGGAGTGCGCTGAGAACGGGATGGCGGGGCCTGCTGGGGAGCGGCGGGAAACATGGGGACCTTCATGCCTCGGTGGGGAACCGCGCCCACGCGCAGGGCGGCGCGTCGGCGACCGGTTGGGCTGACAGAGCGAGTGGTGGCCGGCTGGCCCCGGCACCGCAGGGCTGGTCACGGACATCGGCGACGGGACGACGAGACGCCGTGTGCTGGGCCGCCCGTGAGGTGCCCCGGCTGGGAGCACCCGATGGGTGCTTCCGGAGGAGAGCTGTCATGCCACTGACGTCCGCGTGCCTCTCCGGCGGCCGAGGGGAAATCTATCCCGGCCGGATGCCCGAACTGCGCCGTTCGGCACGGAATTTGCGCCTCTCTTACGGCCCTTCGGGCAGCCGCATCAGAGCATCGTCAAGATCAGCTGAGAAGGCATCAGGAGGGCGTCAACGGACCACGTGTGTGGCTGATTTCGGTCGCAAACTGAGCGGCACGGGGGACACGGGCGACCGTCCGTGGCGTGACGTTGGAGGGCTCGTGACCATCACGGCCGGTACCACACGCAGTCCTGAGGCGGGGGCCAGGACCGGCGCACAGTCACAGCACGGACCGGTCGTCCCGCCCGGGGGTGGGCCTGGCCCGCGGCCACCAGGAGGGTCGCGGGCGGGCAGCCCAGGGCGTCGCCTCCGCAGCGGGGCTGTGGCCGCGTGGGCCGCTCTGCGCCGCCGCTACTGGGCCACCCTGCCCGCGCGGCTGCGCCTCCTGCGCGCGGCCACGGTCTCGCTCGCAGCCGCTCTCGCACTGCTGCTCGCGCTGGCCGGGCTCGCCGCCACCGGCACATGGGACGCCGTCGCCGGTCGCGACGTGCCCCGCACCACCAGCGCCGCCGACCTCAGCCTCTCCCTCAACGACATGGATGCGCAGGCCGCCAACATCCTGCTGTCCAGCGGCAACGCGGGCAACGAGCACCTGAAAACACCGTACGAAAAGGCAGTCGCCTTCTACGGCGACGCCCGCCGCACGATCGGCCACGACCTGCGTACCCTCGCGGTCGCCGCCGAGGGCGACCGCACCGACGAGCGGACCGTCGAATCCCTCACCGACAACTTTGCCGAGTATCAGGAGCTGATAGGGCGCGCTCTCGAAAACGACGGCCGCACTGGCGGCAAGGCGTCCGCGCTCGCTGACTACCGGAAGGCGACGGATCTGCTCCAGCGGCAACTACTGCCGGAGTCACGAGAGTTGGTTGCCTCCAACAATCAGATCTACAACACGCGGTACGCGCAGGCCCGTTCGGCACTGACAGCGCAGCTCGCCGCCGCCATCGCGCTCGGCGTGGCGCTCCTCGCCTTGCTTGGTGTACTCCAGTGGTACTTGGCGCGCCGCTTCCATCGGATCTTCAACCCCGGTGTACTGGCCGCCACCGTCTGCTCCTTGCTCGCCGTTCTCCTCGGTGCCCAGGCGCTCTGCGACACAGCCGAGAATCTGCGCGGCGCCCGCCGCGACGCCTTCGACTCTGTCATTGCCCTCTCCCGCGCCCGCGCGACCGCGTACGACGCGAACGCCGACGAGAGCCGCTACCTCCTCGATTTGGAGCGCCGCGGCCAATACGAGCGTGCGTTCCTTGAGAAGTCGCAGAAGCTGTACGGCATGCAGGGCGCGACCCTCGCCACGTACGACGACGAACTCGCCACGACCTGGCAGGTGTACCGCTCCGACCACGAAAAACGGCGCTTCACCGGCGAGTTCCGGCGCGAGCTCGACAACATCACCTTCCCCGGCGAGCGGGCCGCGGCCGAGAAGACAGTCGAGACGTACGCCGTCTACCAGCGCGACGACCGCAAGATCCGCGCACTGGTCGCGCAGGGCAAGGAACGCGAGGCCGTCGCGTTCGGCATCAGCTGGGAGCCCGGCATGTCCAACGCGCACTTCGGGGCATGGATGACGGCGCTGGACAAGGTGACCGACATCAACCGCCGCCACTTCACCGCCTCCGTAGAGGCAGGCCGCTCCTCGGTGGGCGATCTGCTGTCCTGGGCTCTTGGATCCCTCCTCGCTGCGGCCGCACTCACCCTCATCGGGCTGCGGCCGCGGCTCGCCGAGTTCCGCTGAAGCGCACGGCACGGTCGTGTTCTGCTCGAGGAGGTCAGTGGCTGCGGGGCGCGTACCTGATGGCGGCACTCCGGCGAGACAGACGAATGCACCGATGATGTCGAACCGGTCGGGGCGGTTGCCGTCGGCGACCATGCCCCAGGCGATGGACCCGGCGACGAAGATGTCACCGTGGGCGGCCAGGATGCGGCCAAAGGTGTCGTCGTTCTGCCAGGTCGCCACCACTGCGTACAGGCCGAGAGCGATGACGTCGGCACCGATCCGGATCCAGCCTTCCCGACAGAAGGGATCAGTGATCTTCCGGGTCTCGGAAGAGGATGTGCGCTCGCATACCCACTAGGCGTCCGCGAGGCGCGCCTCCTCCAGGTCCAGTGAGCGTTGCAGCCGACGGCGGGTCGTGTCGCTTATGCGGTGCTCGTCGTAAAGGCGCTGGAGCTCGGCCGCCTCCACGTTGATCAGGTCGCGGCGCAGCTGGAGGAAGGTGAGGTCGGCGGACTCCGTCGGGGTCCCGTCGGCGTTTGCCTGCGCGAGCCGGTCGCGGGCGTGGTCGAGTCGGGCCGTCAGGCCGCGGCGGAGGCGGTCGAGGACGACGTCCGGGACGGCTTCCAGGTCCGAGATCTCCTCCAGGCGGCTCAGCCCCGCCGTCGCCAGGCTGCAGCGGGCCTCGGCCTCCTCCCGTTCCGTGTGGTCGGGTTCCAGGGCGATGCCGGAGCGGCGGACGACCGAGGAGAGGGAGAAGCCCTGAACGACGAGGGTGGCGACCACGACCGAAGTGGTGAGAACGAGGACGAGGGGGCGTTCCGAGAGCGTGGCCCCCGCCTTTGTGGTCACCGGGATGGACAGGGCGGCGGCCAGCGGTACGACACCCCGGGTGCCGGCCCAGGTCAGCACCATAGGCACTCGCCAGTTCATGCGCTGGATGCCGCCCTTGCGCTGCACTACCGCCGACAGCGGCGCCAGCCACAGCATGCGCATGACGATCAACGTAGCGGCAACGGCGAGCGCGTACAGCGGCCACGCCCGGTCCCCGTCGGAGAGCGCGCGTACTTGGGACGGCAGGGCCAGGCCGATGAGGCTGAAGACGACGCTCTCCAGCAGGAAGACGACGGTGCCGTGGACGGCGTGCAGCTGGAGCCGTGTGCGGGCGTTGGTGAGCCGGTCGCCCCGGCCGCCCAGGACGACACCGGCCACCACCACGGAGGTGACACCCGACGCGTGCGCCGACTCGGCCAGAACGTAGGCCGCGTACGGGGTGACGAGGGAAATCACCGTCTCCAGGACCGGGTCCTCCGTACGCCTGCGGATCAGGGCCACCACGCCCGCAACGGCCGCTCCGATGACCATGCCGCCGCCGGCCAGCAGCGCGAACTCCCCTGCCGCCGCACCCCAGCCGACCGCCGCCGATGCAACGGCGACGCTCACCGCGACCCGGAAGAGGACCAGCGACGTCGCGTCGTTGAACAGGCTCTCGGCCTGGACCAGTACCTGCACCTTGGGTGGCAGCGCCAAGCGCCTGCCCAGCGCGGTGACGGCCACGGGGTCCGTACTGGCCAGCACCGCGCCCAGCACCAGCGCCATGTGCCACGACAGCGGGGTGACGAGGGAAGCCACCGCGCCGACCGCTGCCGCTGAGGCCAGCACCAGGCCGATCGACAGCACCCCGACGGGCTTCCACACCGCGCGCAGCTCGCGCCAGGGCAATTCCTCGGCACTCGCGTACAGCAGTGGGGGCAGCACGACGAGCCCGATGATTTCGGGACTGATCTGGATTTCGGGAGTGCCCGGCAGTAGGGCGACGGCGAGGCCGGCGACCACAAGGAGAGAGGGAGCGGGGATCCGCCAGCGGCGCGCGAAGGTCGCCACCACGGTGGCGAGTACCACGAGAGCCAGGACCGTCCCTACGCTGCGCATGCCGTCCCCTTGGCCATGAGAAGGAGACCTTGTGGCTCCCTGCCGACCAGACTTCCCGGCGCACCACTTTCACCCTATCGGTCCAGGGCTCGTCAAAGTGCTGTCAACGTCCAGGTGACCTGCGTCAAGGATGCGTCAAAGGGCGCGCCGAGCGGCTCGCACAAGCGCTTCGGTAGAGGGAAGGAACCCTTCCCTCTAGGGAGTTGAACGCCAGTGAGCGGAGCACGTCGGCTGCGATGAGTGACGCACGGGCCAACATGACTGACGTACGGACCGGCGGCGGTGATGTACGCCCCGGGCGCCTGAAGGTCTACCTCGGGGCCGCCCCGGGGGTGGGCAAGACCTACCGCATGCTCGATGAGGCGCGGCGCAGGGCGGCGCGCGGCGCCGATGTCGTCGTGGGGTTCGTCGAGTGCCACGGGCGCCCCAGTACGGAGGCGATGCTGGACGGCCTGGAAGTCGTCGAGCGAGCCTCGCGCGCCTACCGCGGCGGCGAGTTCACGGAGATGGACCTCGGCGCGGTCCTCGCGCGCCGCCCGCAGGTCGCGATCGTCGACGAGATCGCCCACAGCAACGTCCCTGGCGGCGGCCGCAACCCCAAGCGCTGGCAGGACATTGAGGAGCTGCTTGCGGCAGGGATCGATGTCATCAGCGCGCTCAACATCCAGCATCTCGAATCCCTCAATGACGTCGTTGAGAAGATCACCAAGGTGCCGCAGCACGAGACGGTGCCCGATGAGGTCGTCCGCAGAGCCCATCAGATCGAGCTGGTGGACATGCCGCCCGAGGGGCTGCGCCGCCGGATGGCGCACGGCAACATCTATGCGCCCGAGAAGGTCGACGCGGCGCTCGCCAATTACTTCCGACCCGGCAATCTGACTGCGCTGCGTCAGCTTGCCCTGCTGTGGGTGGCCGACCGCGCCGACGAGGCGCTTCATTCGTACCGCTCCGAGCACGGCATCGGTGGCGTTTGGGAGATTCGGGAGCGCGTCGTGGTCGCGCTGACCGGCGGTCCCGAGGGCGACACCCTCATCCGGCGGGCCGCCCGCATCGCCGACCGGTCGGCCGGCGGTGACCTGCTCGCCGTCCACGTCACGCGCAGCGACGGGCTCGCCGCGGGCGCATCGCACGCTTCCCTGGTCCGGCAGCGGCGGCTGGTCGAGGACCTCGGCGGCAGCTACCACTCCGTGGTCGGCGACGACGTCGCCATCGCCCTGGTGGAGTTCGCGCGTGCCGAGAACGCTACCCAGCTCGTGCTCGGCACCAGCCGCCGGGGCCGCCTCGAACGCTTCGTCACCGGACGCGGCACCGGCGAGACGGTCGTCGAACTTTCCGGCGACATCGACATCCACACGGTCACGCACGAACGCGCCGGGGGCGGCACGCTGCTGCCCTCGCGCAGACGCACTCTGTCGACCGTTCGCCGGATCGCGGGCCCGGTCGCCGGCCTGCTGCTGCCGGTGGCGCTCACCTTCCTGTTGGACCTGGACGCAGCCCGGGACAGACTCAACCTCACCAGCGAGGCCCTGCTCTTCCTGCTCACTGTGGTGGGGGTGGCCTGCATAGGTGGGGTCGCGTCGGCGGTGATCGCGTCGGTGACGGCGTCCCTGCTGCTCAACTACTGGTTCATCCCGCCCATCGGGCAATTCACGCTGAACGATCCGAATGCGTTGCTGGCCCTCGCGGTCTTCGCGGTGGTGGCCGCCATAGTGGCTGCTGTCGTCGACCGTTCCCTACGTCTGGCGCGGCGCTCGGCGCGGGCCACCGCCGAGGCGGAGACCATGTCGTCCCTCGCGGGCACCATTGTGCGCGGCGGCGCGACGATCCCGGCACTGGTGGAACGTACCCGCGAGACCTTCGGCATGGACTCGGCGGAGCTGGTGGACGAGCCGCCCGGAGGGGACGACGTGACGGCCGTACCCGCGGGACCCGGCGCCTTCCTGGTGTTGCGCGGCCGCCCCCTCCCGTCCTCCGAACGGCGCGTCCTGGCCGCTTTCGCGGCGCACGTGGGCGCCGCCGTCGAACGGGCCCGGCTCGCCGAGGCTGCCGCCGAGGTTGAACCGGTCAAGGCCGCCGACCGGATGCGTACGGCGCTGCTGCGGGCGGTCGGCCACGATCTGCGCACCCCGCTCGCCGCCGGCTGGGCAGCCGTCTCCTCGCTGCGCAGCCGTGACGTGGAGTTCTCGGACGAGGACCGGGGCGAGCTCCTCGCCACCGCCGACGAGTCTATGGCCAAGCTGAACCGCCTGGTGGAGAACCTGCTCGACCTCAGCCGGCTGCAGGCAGGGGCGCTCACCCTGAACCTGCGCGCCACCACGTTCGAAGAGATCCTGCCGGCGGCGCTGGCAGACACCCCTGAGGTCGAGGTGGGGGACCTGGAGGAGGTTCCGGCCGTGCTGGCCGACCCGCCCTTGCTGGAGCGGGTGGTCGCCAACCTCGTGGGCAACGCCGCCCGCCACAGTCCGGCCGGGCACAAGGTGCTGCTGACCGCCAGCATCCATGCAGGCCGCGTCGAACTGCGCGTCGTCGACCGCGGCCCCGGCCTCCCGCCGACCGACCGCGACCGCCTTTTCGAACCCTTCCAGCGCTTCGGCGACACCGACAACACCACTGGTCTCGGCCTGGGCCTGGCCCTCTCCAGGGGCCTGACCGAGGCGATGGACGGCACCCTCACCCCGGAGGACACTCCCGGCGGGGGCCTGACCATGGTGCTGTCCCTGCCCTTCGCCGAGCGGGCGGAGCACCCCAGTGGTACGCAGAGCGCAGGACGGGGCGTATGACCCCTGAAATCGGCGTACGAGGGCGCAGGCCCGGAGCCGCCGTAGTGAATGCAGGAGGTGACGGCGTGATGACCGGCTATCCGCTCCGGGACCGGCTCGCCCTACTGGCGGGCCTCGCGGGACCGTTCTTGGTGGCGCTCGCACTTGTGCCCTTCCGTACTGACCTGTCGCGCACGAACGCGGCGCTGATCCTGGTCGTGGTGGTCGTCGCGGTCGCCGCCATCGGGAGCCGTATGGCGGGCGCGCTCGCAGCGCTGTCGGCGGCCGTTTGGTTCGACTTCTTCCTCACCCGCCCGTACCAGACCTTCGACATCACCGCCTCTGCCGACATCGAGACAGCGGTAATTCTCCTGGTCGTCGGCGTGATCGTGTCCCAGCTCGGGGCCCGCGCCCACCGCCTCGAAGTGATCACGGTGACGGACGCCGGTTACCTCGCCCGTATCCACGAGACGGCCGACCTCGCCCAGTCCGCCAAGTCCTCGGACACAGTGGTCGACCATGTCCGCAGCGAGCTGACCGAACTGCTCGGTCTGCGCGCCTGCCGCTTCGAGTACGGCACTCTCATGGGAAAGCCGTCCCGCTTGCAACAGGACGGGAGCGTCGCGGTCGGCCGCAAGCGCTGGGACGTCGACAGCTGGGGCTGGCCGGAGGGCGAGATCGAACTTCGCGCGTACGGCAATGGTCACTACCTCGGCCGCTTCATGCTCACTCCCGGCCAGGGCCCCGTTCCGCCGCTCCAGGCCCGCCTCGTCGCGGTGACCCTCGCCCACCAGACGGGCGCGGCCCTCGACACGGCGGGGCCGGTGCAGGACGGCTGAAGCCTGGTACGGCATGGGCGGCCGGCCCGCGGGACGCCAGACATGCCCCACACCGCTGACGGACGTATACGGAATGTTGACGACGGACCCTCGCCCACCCGGAACCAGGCACGTCCCCCTGCCGTTCCTGACTGATATGACGTCAATTCCCCATTTCCGTACGGAACTTGGTCCCCGCTCCCAGCACATGGTGATCTGCGGCGACGACGGGCTCGCGCGCCGACTCGCTGTCGAACCGGACGCGGTGTGCGGCGAGGCCGTTACCGTCGTACTGCCGTCACGACGGGACGAGCACGGCGCCGAGATCGCCGCGCTGCACCGCGACCCGCACTCGCCCATCGAGCTGCTGGTAGCGACGCACTCGGACGAACAGACCCTGCGGGCCGCAGGCGTACCGCGCGCCGCGGCCCTCGCGCTGACCTACGCCGACGACCAGGCCAACATGACCGCGGCGCTGCTGGCCCGAGGCCTCAACCCGTCCATACGCCTGGTCATCCGCATGTTCAACCGGGAGCGCGGACGCCACCTGGAGCGTCTCCTGGACCGCGCGGCCGCTGAGGCCAGGGGCGGAAGCGACGACGATCCCCGGCCGGACATGTCGACCACGGTGCTGTCCGACGCCGACACCGCCGTGCCCGAGCTGGTGGCCGCCGCCGCGGTCGGCCACGGCCACACCCTCCAGGTCGAGGGCAAGGTCTTCCGCGGCGTCGTACGAGCCGCGGGCGCGCCGCCTCGGTCGCCGATCTGGCCACACGCGCCGTGCTCTCCGGCGCGCACCAGGACGAACCGGCGAGTCGGTCTCGGTAAGATCGGTACCCGTGTGCTCGCTCAGCTGCGCACCACCGACCACAAGGTCGTGGCCGTCGAACGGGACCCAAACGCCCGCGGCGTCGCCCTCGCTCGCGAACTCGACGTACCGCTGGTGCTGGAGGACGCCGGAGCGCCAGGTGTCCTTGACCGGGCGCGCATCCGGCACAGCAAGTCGCTGCTGGTCCTCACCCGCGACGACAGCGAGAACCTCGACATCGTGATGGCCGCACGCGAGACCACCCCGAGTGTACGAGTGGTGATGCGGCTGTACGACGACGACTTCGCGGCCACCGTCCAGCGCACCCTGCGCGCCTTCTACCCTCAGGCCCCTACCCGCAGCCGCAGTGTCTCGGCGCTCGCCGCACCGTCCTTCGCGGCCGCGATGATGGGCCGTCATGTGCTGGGGGTGATGCCGGTAGAGCGTGGCTCGCTGCTGTTCACCGTGGTGGACGTGGCCGGGATCCCGAGGTCGAAGGACGCTCGATCCATGAGGCGCTCCGGGAGCACGAGCGGCGGGTCCTGGCGGTCGGCCCGGCCGTGGCCCAGGCCACGCCGTCCTCGACGGATGCCCTCGCCGGCATCCGGTTCCGCCAACCCGGCTTCGACTGGCGCCCGTCACACGGGCGGATTCTGCGTGCGGGCGACCGCGTCGTGCTGGCGACGACGCGGCGTGGCCTGGACATCCTCCTGACTGGCGTGCAGCCGCATCCGGCGGACAGGCGGGGATGAGGTCTGCCGCTTTCGCTGTCACCGGTGTTGCAGCCACCCGACCGGTCTGCCGTGCGGGACTTCGTGCGACGGGCGCGGCGGTCTCAGTCCAGGTCGGACATTTTGGACACGGGCGAGGCCGTCTCGCGGTCGATCCTCTTCGAGATCTGGCGCAGTGCGGTCGCCCCGCAGGTCAGGGATCCGCAGGCGTCGGATTTGTGGGCGTCCTCGTTGAGGCGGTGCCATAGATCGGGGTTGTTCAGGAGGACCTGGGGGTTGATCTCGACGCGTCCGCCGAACGCGTCCCGCAGACGGAGCCGTTGGGAGACGCCGTCCAGGCAGCGCACCGAAACCAACACGTCGGTCCGCACCCGCCGCTCCCGCAGGAGACCGCGTGAGGCCAGCCAGCCCTCGCCTGCGGTGACCCGGGCGGGGTAGAGGACCAGGAACAGGAGTATGGCGAGCCCGGTCCACAACGTGCCGCGTACGATCGTGAGGCTGTCGGCCCCCCAGTCGACCAGCAGCAGAATGCCGAGGAGCACGGCCGAGCAACGGATCGCGCTGCGCAGATCCCCGGCCCAGCGACGGTCGTACGTCACTTCCGCGGGGGGCTCTTCGTGACTGTGGCCCGCGTCATGTCGCGCGGCGCTGCGGTGTCCCATAGCGCCGAGGGTAGAACCCCGGGGAGCCAGGACCCCGTACCTTGACGCGACTCTGATGAGCATCCTGCCCCTCCTTGACGCCCCGGTCGTGGTGGGGCCGCCTCTCAGAGCGTCGCGCCCTGGGCCGCCCGATCGCTGCGTACCTAGGCCAGACGCCCACTGCCGAGCCCGGTGCCCGCGTGACCGTGTTGATTCCCGCGGTCGAGCCCGACCGGCAGCGGCTGCTGCAGAACCAGCGGGGCGCGGTCGCCGCCCACTCGGTGCGCCGGGACACGGGCGCGGTGATCTGCCGGCTTCGGTTCCGTATCTCCTGATGCCTGATTTTGACGCCCGCACCGCGCTGCCGAGGGCCACCGGCGTGTTCGGACTGATGAGGGGATTGGTTCCCGCAGATGGATCAGTTGTCCGTAAGAGTTCCGTCAAAGGCGTACGAGCGGCCGTAAGAGAGGTGTCAACGGCGACCGTTTCCGGCCATGGAGACGCTTTCCTCTAACCGTCCGTTCGATCCGAACCTCATCTAGGAGCACACGGTGGCCGATATGGCCTTCGTCGTCACCACGATCGCGGTCTTTGCGCTGGTGGCTCTCATCGCCAAGGGGGTGGCGAAGCTGTGACTGCCGAGAACATTGTCGGTCTGATCGTGGCCGTCGCCCTGCTGGGATATCTC
>NZ_JBEXID010000090.1:0-25825 GCF_040608395.1 Streptomyces sp. NPDC005181 | reverse complement strand
GATGTGCCACCCGAGGAAGTCCAGTCCCTCATCGATGCGGGTGATCAGGGTCTTCTCCGGGGACAGGCGCAGGCCCATCGTGGACAAGACCCCAGGGGCGTGTAAGCGTTCTTGTGTAAGTCCTCAGGATTTACTGGGCGCTGATCCGGTCTTCGAAGAACAGCACGAATGCGATGCGGGTGCTCTTCCAGTGCGCGGCGACATGGTTGATGTCGCGCGTTTTGAATTCGATCATTTCCCGGACTGCGAGGCAGAGCACCTTCAACGGGGCTTGTTCCGAGGGGAAATGACCACGGTTGCGGGTGGTCTTGCGTAGACCGGCCGGCAGACGGAGCGGGCCGCATGTCGGTCGTCCGTCCACGGGCGTGTGACGACTGCTATTCGATACTCGCCCGTCACCGGTCCCAGCTCGTCGGCGCCGATCACCGTCGCGTCGTCGGGCGGGTGGGCGTAGAGACCGATGATCCTCGTCCTTTTGGGACGAAGTCCGAATCCTTCGACCGTGTCCAGGACCGGGCCGCGACCGCCTCGGTCCGCGCTGCTGCGGCCAGGGATTCCAGAGTCCACTCCGGCTGGCCCGGCCTCGTCGAACGCCCGCAGCTCTCCGACGGGCTCCCTATCCCGCTCGAAAACAGGATTCTGGGCCTGACCTGCAAACTTCCCAACCAGAGCAACGGTCCGCACGGAATCTGGGACGATCCTTCGATGTTCTTGTCGATCATCTCCGCGCTGGCCCGGAACCTCGTCACGGCGCCCGCTGCCGTGCTGCGCAGCCGCGTGGCCAAGGACGCGGAGGTGTTGGCACTACGGCACGAGAACGCGGTGCTGCGCCGTCAGATCGCCCGGGTCCGCTACGAGCCGGCCGACCGGATCTGGCTCGCCGCACTCTCCCGGTTGGTCCCTCGCGATCGCTGGCGTCAGGTCTTCGCGGTCACCCCCACCACACTGCTTCGGTGGCACCGACAACTCGTGGTACGCAAGTGGACATTCGCCCAGAACAGGCGTCCCGGCAGACCCTCCACCGCGCCCACCATCAAGCAACTCATTCTGCGTCTGGCCCGAGAGAACAGCAGTTGGGGCCACCGCCGGATACAGGGCGAACTCGCCGACCTCGGCTACCCGATCGCCCCGTCCACAGTCTGGGAGATCCTGCACACTGCTGGCATTGACCCCGCCCCGCAGCGCTCCGGCCCGACTTGGCGTCAGTTCCTCACCGCCCAGGCCCACGGCATCATCGCCGCCGACTTCCTGCACCTCGACACCGTCTCGCTCAACCGCCTGTACGCCCTGGTCTTCATCGAGCACGGCACCCGGCGCCTGCACCTTGTCGGCGTCACCGCCCACCCCACCGCCCAGTGGACCACGCAGCAGGCCAGGAACCTCGCCATGACGTTGGGGCGCCGGATGGACTCGCTGCGCTTCCTCCTCCGGGACCGGGATACGAAATACACCCGCTCCTTCGACGTCGTCTTCGAAGCAGACGATGTGGAGATCCTGCTCAGCCCACCCCGGGCACCGAGAGCCAACGCGATCTGCGAGCGAGCCGTGGGCACCCTACGCCGCGAGATCCTCGACCGGATCCTGATCTACAACGAGGCTCACGCTCATGCAGTCCTCACTGCGTACATCAGCCACTACAACCAGCACCGCCCCCACCAGGGCCGGCAGCAACTACCCCCAGACGCCAACGAACCGCCCACCCCTGCCACCGTCACCGACCTTCAGGCCCACCGGATCCGGCGACAACCCATCCTCGACGGCCTGATCAACGAGTACCACCACGCTGCCTGACCGCGCGGCGTCACCGCAGCTCACAGGGCCGAATCCTAATTTCGAGCGGCACACGAGTTGAGTGCGTTGTTCTTGTCGAGAAACGGCGCCGTGTAGTTGTCCGGGTCCGGGAAGTCCGGGAACCAGCCCATGCCATAGACCGCGTAGTCCCCACGCATCTGCGCCGGAAGGAACGGCGGTCAGTGAGCGCAGGACGGGTTGTCCGGTGTGGTCGTTGTGCCAGATCGCGGCGGTCAGCGCGAGGATTCGCGTCGAGAGCCCGTTGCGTTGAGAGACGCACGGCGGGTTCGGCGAGAGGTCCGGAGAAACGGACCGAGAGCAATCCCGGCACCGCGCTCCGGGCCTACTCAGCGACGCGCGCACGCTGGGTTGCGGTATCAGTGACCGTATCGCGGCTCAGAAGGCCGCTCTATCCGCACAATCGCGAAGGAGCACAGTGTGACGACAACGGTTTGTCCTTGCTGACCCGGGGGCGCGAGTGACTCCTGGTGACGCCGAGGTCGATCAGCAGTTGGGAGACCTTCTTGCTGGTCATCGAAGTGCCTCGGTCCGCGTGCACGGTCTCGGGCACGATGCCGTTGCGCTCGATCGTCTCGCGGATCAACTCCTCGGCCCGCTCGGCTGTTTCGGCCCGCTCGACGGTGTGACCGACGATGTAGCGGCTGAAGATGTCGATGATGACGTAGGCGTGGTACCAGATGCCCTTGTCAGGGCCGGGCAGCTTGGTGATGTCCCAGGTGAACACCTGCGATGGCCCGGTCGCCACCAGTTCGGGGATCGTTTTGGCCGGGTGGGTGGCCTGGCGGCGGCGTTCGCCGTTCTGCCCGGCGGCGGACAGGATCCGGTACATCGTCCGCTCCGAGCACCAGTAGTTCCCCGCGTCCAGCTCACGCACCCAGACCTGCGCGGGCGGCAGATCGGCATACTCCGGCCGGTTCAGCAGCGCCAGGACCTCGGCCCGTTCGGCCGGCGAGAGGGCCGAGGCGGGCGCGGGTCTCGGGGACGGCACGGGCCTCGGCTTCGGGTTGATGCGGCGGTAGTGGGTGGCGCGCGAGCGCCCGGTCAGCCGCCGTGCCCCGAGCGCGGCCAGGGCTGCCCGAACTCGGCGGGCCTCCTCCAGCCCACTCTTCCTCGCTCCAGTCAGCACCTCTGCGATCCATAAGCGGCACAGTGCCATACGGGATCCTGGCGACTGGGGACGCGCGGTTCGCATCTCGACACGCTCACCAACACTCCTCCGAGCGGCCGGCCCATATGCAGTCCGGGCCCGGACTGCTGCCACTCTCGCTGCGGGCGCACATCGACGCCCCCACGATGATCATCACGACAATGGCGCCATTGATCAGCCAGCGTTTCGCCCGCTCATCTGCGATCACCTCGGCCTTGCGGGCGATCTCCTCTTCCCGCTCAGCCTCCGCTTCCTCCGCTTCCTGTGCCTGCTGCTCTTCCTGCTCCCTCAGCTCTGTTGTCACTTCCCGTGGCCAGTGCGAGGAGCTTCCTTCCTCGAACTCCTTCAGCGCCTCCTGCCACTGCGTGCGTGACTCATAGGGTTCACGCAGCGACACGTCATGTCCGAGGCAGGCGTAACAGCCCATGACGGCCTCGGACCTGTCCAGCAGGGGGATGGCTGCGACATGCACATCGTCCTGGCAGAGCGTGCAGTGGTCAGGTATCGGCATAAGCGCGGAGTCTACGAGCGCCTGACGGAGAGGACGTCCCCCGGGGTTCCTCAGCGGGAGAACGTGCCGCCGGGTGCGGTCGGTCCTGACTCGGTTGCTGCGATGGCCTCATCAAGGTCCAGGAGCGCGCACCGCAGCATCAATACGGACCCGCCGAATGCCAGTCCTGCTTCGCCGGTCCCGATCAGATCCCTGGGGGTGGCGGTGAACGCCCGTGACACCCAGCGGGCGCCATCCTCGTCCTCGTCCACGTACTCGGAGGACGCCAGGGCGGCCACGGCCGCGGGCAGTTCATCGCTGCCTGGCTTTATTCACGCCTCGTGAAGTCGGTTCTTCACGACTCCGGGAGGCACCCGCCTCGGCAGGATGTCGATGTCCACGAGAACGGGAGGCGGTACGCCACAGTGGCCCGCGTGACGGCGTCGAGGCTGCACCACCGGTCACCCGGCCCCGTAGCCAGCGCTTTTGCCCACGGCCACCTGGGACCCGATGACGCCCCAGGCGCCGGGGAGGTCCCCCGGCGGTGGGCGGTGCTGTCCGTCGTCGTGAACAACAGCTCGGTGCCGACCGCCGAAGTGCCTCCCGAACTGCTGGAGAAACGCTGCTCCCCGACACGTACAGAGCCAGAAGCGCACGGCGCCGCAATCAAAGCCCGCGCCGGGACCATCCCCGCGCGTGCGGGGAGCAGTCAAGCCGGGTACGGGCAAGACCACCAGCGCGGGGACCATCCCCGCGGGTGCGGGGAGCAGGCGCCGAAGCCGTACGCCCCGCCGCGGGGACCATCCCCGCGGGTGCGGGGAGCAGAGCCGGCCACCGGTCGGCATGTAGCGATTCAGGGGACCATCCCCGCGGGTGCGGGGAGCAGGACACCGTGGCCCGTAAGACCCTGGCGGGTCTGGGACCATCCCCGCGGGTGCGGGGAGCAGCACGACAGCCGAGCCGGCCTTCCACCGTCCCTGGGACCATCCCCGCGGGTGCGGGGAGCAGCAGCGCGGACGCCCCGTGAACATCACCCTGATGGGACCATCCCCGCGGGTGCGGGGAGCAGTTACCGAACACTGGGTGCCGCAGCCGCCCCGTGGGACCATCCCCGCGGGTGCGGGGAGCAGTACGCGGTGAAGGTGGGCCCGGCCTGGTAGCCGGGACCATCCCCGCGGGTGCGGGGAGCAGATAGGTGCGCGGCTTACGAACGGCCATGGGTGGGGACCATCCCCGCGGGTGCGGGGAGCAGAGAAGGCTGCCCATGCGCGGAAGGCGAAGGGTGGGACCATCCCCGCGGGTGCGGGGAGCAGGACTCATGCTTGAACGCGGTGTACGTGGCGTGGGGACCATCCCCGCGGGTGCGGGGAGCAGCGTCCATGTACGCGGCCAGGGCCCCGAGGAACGGGACCATCCCCGCGGGTGCGGGGAGCAGGCGGGATGTGCGCTGCAATGCTGCGACGTCGGGGGACCACCCCCGCGGGTGCGGGGAGCAGGAACCGATGCGGTTCCGGGTGCGGCATTCGGGGGGACCATCCCCGCGCGTGCGGGGAGCAGACCATGGCCCACTCGGACGCACTGGCCCGGAGGGGACCATCCCCGCGGGTGCGGGGAGCAGCTCGCGAAGGCGACTGGTCGTCCTGACGAGGCGGGACCATCCCCGCGGGTGCGGGGAGCAGCTCCTGGTACGTGAGCCTGGCGACAACTCGTAGGGACCATCCCCGCGGGTGCGGGGAGCAGGTCCACGCACTGTGGACCGTGGGAGCCCACCTGGGACCATCCCCGCGGGTGCGGGGAGCAGCAGGTTGAAGAACACCTGGCCTACGGGCGACCGGGTCCATCCCCGCGGGTGCGGGGAGCAGGGGTCACCCCGCCCCGGACCACGTACACACAGGGGACCATCCCCGCGGGTGCGGGGAGCAGGCCTCCGGCCGCCTTGACCACCTTCACCACCCGGGACCATCCCCGCGGGTGCGGGGAGCAGAGGCAGGCTCCAAGCCGCTCGGCTACGTCACCGGGACCATCCCCGCGGGTGCGGGGAGCAGTCTTGGGGTCGCGCTTGAGTCTTGCCCGCATCGGGACCATCCCCGCGGGTGCGGGGAGCAGGTCTTTGTGACCCGCACCAACAACACTGCGACGGGACCATCCCCGCGGGTGCGGGGAGCAGGCAGCAGCGAGGACGGGTGCCGCGGCAGCGACGGGACCATCCCCGCGGGTGCGGGGAGCAGTCGGTCTTGGAGTACGTCTTGAGCATGTCGGCGGGACCATCCCCGCGGGTGCGGGGAGCAGACCCAGCCCTTCCAGAAGGACTCGACCCGGTGGGGACCATCCCCGCGGGTGCGGGGAGCAGTGCAGACGCTTCGCGACGTCGCAGCGCAGCTGAGGACCATCCCCGCGGGTGCGGGGAGCAGACCTTCGGTCACATCGGGACGCCTTCGGCGTAGGGACCATCCCCGCGGGTGCGGGGAGCAGCCGGGCACCTATCCCCCCGGCGACCTCCGGGAGGGACCATCCCCGCGGGTGCGGGGAGCAGGCGGAACTCCCCGAGACGACCGACGCACCGATGGGACCATCCCCGCGGGTGCGGGGAGCAGAATCGGTCGCGCAAAAAAGAGGGCGAGAAGTCGGGACCATCCCCGCGGGTGCGGGGAGCAGTGATCAGGCCGCTCAGGCCAGGTGCTGCTGTAGGGACCATCCCCGCGGGTGCGGGGAGCAGTGCGCCTGTACCTGCTGCGCGCCGCGCAGCCAGGGACCATCCCCGCGGGTGCGGGGAGCAGGGGCGGGGGGTGGCCCGGGCGCGCGGGGTGTTGGGACCATCCCCGCGGGTGCGGGGAGCAGAGCGGGGATGGTCGAGTACCGGCCGGAGCCGAGGGACCATCCCCGCGGGTGCGGGGAGCAGGGGCTGGAGCAGCAGGCGCAGGGCTGGGTGACGGGACCATCCCCGCGGGTGCGGGGAGCAGATGTCCACCGCGTAGGCGTTGTTCGAGTTGGTGGGACCATCCCCGCGGGTGCGGGGAGCAGACTGCGTGACCTGCGGCTTTATCGCGACAACACGCAGTTTTCCCACACTTTCACCGAGTCCGGCATAACAGGCATAACACCCTTGGTTCTTCCGTCTAGACGTCCGGTGGACGGCAGGGCAAAAGGATCATCCTAGAGCCTGTCTGCCTGCTGTCAGGGAGTTACTCTCGGGTCGGAAGAAGATTTCTTGAGTTTTCGTCATATAGGCATTCTGGGACCGCGTTTGCCTGTATTTATCTGGCATGACGGGTGAGGGAAAGACCCGCTCGGGCCTGCGGGGCAGGCTCGACGGGCCGGTGCTGACGGTATGGGCGAAGCACGACAGGGATTCCGACGGGTGGCTGCCGTTGTGGCGGCACATGGAGGACAGCGCCGCTGTGGCCGGTCTGCTGTGGGACAATTGGCTGCCCGCGAGCGTACGGAAATTGATCGCCTCGGCGCTGCCCGGTGGTGAGCAGGACGCACGGCGGCTTGCCGTGTGGCTGGCGGGGGTGCACGACATCGGGAAGGCGACGCCCGCTTTCGCCTGTCAGGTCGACCAGCTCGCAGACCTTATGCGTGAGCAAGGGCTGCAGATGCGCTCGGCGCGGGCCCTCGGGCCGGACCGCAGGGTCGCGCCGCACGGGCTGGCCGGGCAGGCGTTGCTGGGGGAGTGGCTGAAGGAACGGCACGGCTGGACGGTGAAGCAGACCGGGCAGGTCACGGTCGTCGTGGGAGGACACCACGGGGTGCCTCCGGAGCACGGTCACATCGCCGCCCTGCACAAGCACGGGCACCTGCTGCGTACCCCGGGACCAAGCCGAGCCGCGTGGCACCGAGTGCAGGACGAGCTGCTCGATGCGTGCGCCGACGAGTACGGCGTACGGCACCGGCTGGAGGAGTGGCGTTCGGTGAAACTGCCGCAGCCGGTGCAGGTGTTGCTCACAGCACTGGTGATCGTCGCCGACTGGGTCGCCAGCAACGCCGACCTCTTCCCTTACTTCCCGCAGGATGTCGTCCGCAGCAGTGAGGAGCGCGTGGCCGCGGCCTGGCGCGGCCTGGACCTGCCGGCGCCCTGGTGCCCGGACGAGCCTCCAGGCGACGCCCAGGAACTGTTCGCCTCCCGCTTCGATCTGCCGCCAGGGGCGAAGGTCCGGCCGGTGCAGGAAGCCGCCGTCGAACTGGCCCGGGCGATGGCAGACCCGGGGCTGATGGTGATCGAGGCGCCGATGGGGGAGGGGAAGACCGAGGCCGCCCTGGCGGTCGCCGAGATCTTCGCTGCCCGCTCGGGGGCGGGCGGCGTGTTCTTCGCGCTGCCGACCATGGCCACCGGCAATGCGATGTTCCCCCGCCTTCTGGACTGGCTCGAGCGGCTGCCCGCAGCCGAAGACGCCCGGTACTCCGTCCTGCTCGCTCACTCGAAGGCCGCGTTGAACGAGGACTTTGCCGACCTGATGCGCGAGAGCGGCCACCGGATTGTCGCGGTCGACGCGGACGCGCCCGAGGAGCCGCAATGGCGCCCCACGCACACGACACGGTCCGCTCCTGCCGAGCTCGTCGCGCACGCCTGGCTGCGTGGCCGTAAGAAGGCCATGCTGTCCTCGTTCGTCGCGGGAACCGTCGACCAGTTGCTGTTCGCCGGGCTCAAGAGCCGCCACCTGGCAATGCGTCACCTTGCGGTCGCCGGGAAGGTCGTCGTGATCGACGAGGCGCATGCCTACGACACGTACATGAGCGTCTACCTCGACCGTGTGCTGTCGTGGCTCGGCGCGTATCGCGTGCCAGTAGTGGTGCTGTCCGCGACCCTGCCCGCGGGCAGGCGCCGCGAGCTCGTCGAGGCGTACGCGGGCGGCAAGGCCGAAGCAGCCCGGAGTGCCACGGAGTTCGAGGCGGTGGGCAAGGCCGGCGCCTATCCTCTGCTGACCGCCGTGACACCCGGCGGGGAGCCTGTCCTGAGGAATCCTGGTGCCTCCGCCCGGGGCACGGACGTCATCCTGGAGCGGATCGACGACGACCTGGACGTTCTCGTCGACCGACTCGCCACTGAGCTGGACGGCGACGGCTGCGTGCTGGTCGTACGCAACACGGTCAAGCGGGTGCTGGAGACCGCCCAGGTGCTCAGGGCGAGGTTCGGCGATGAGCACGTGACGGTCGCTCACTCGTGCTTCATCGACATCGATCGTGCAGCGAAGGACGCAGATCTCCTGAAACGCTTCGGGCCGCCGGGCAAAGCGGAAGGCCGCCCGGCGGGGCCGCACATCGTTGTGGCCAGCCAGGTGGCCGAGCAGTCCCTCGATGTCGACTTCGACCTGCTTGTCACCGACCTCTGCCCGGTCGACCTGCTGCTCCAGCGCATGGGGCGTCTGCACCGGCATCAGCGGGGGGAGGGGCAGCACGAACGTCCCGAAGGGCTGCGCCGGGCGCGCTGTCTGGTCACTGGTGTCGACTGGACGGGCGATGTGCCGGCGCCGGTGCGGGGCTCGGTCGCCGTGTACGGGGCGTACGCGCTCCTGCGGTCCGCGGCCGCGCTCCTGCCTCACTTCGAGCAAGGGCCAAGCCGTCCGGTACGGCTGCCCGACGACATCAGCCCGCTCGTACAGGCGGCATACGCCGACGCACCCACAGGCCCGCAGAGCTGGGCACCGGCGATGGCCGATGCCCTCGAACGGTACGAGCGGCACCGCGCCGACCAGGCCGAGCGCGCGGCTGTGTTCCGGCTGGAGGAGGCCGGAAGGGATGGCAGGCCCTTGTTCGGGTGGGTGGCGGCGGGAGTGGGCGACGCGGACGACACCCGGACCGGGCGGGCCCAGGTTCGCGACAGCAGGGAGAGTCTGGAGGTCGTCGTTGTGCAGCAGCGCGCCGACGGATCGCTGACGACGGTTCCCTGGCTGGCGCAGGACCGCCATGGCAACCGGCTCGGGGGGCTGGAACTGCCCCGGGACCAGCCCCCGCCGCCGCGAACGGCACGGGCGGCGGCGAGCTGCGGACTGAGACTGCCGATCCAGTTCTCGTACGCCGATGTCATGGACCGCGCGATCGAAGAGCTGGAGGAACTCTACGTACCCGCCTGGCAGGTGAAGGACAGTCACTGGCTCTCCGGCCAGCTGATTCTTCCGCTCGACGAGGATTGTCAGACCCGTCTGGCAGGGTTCTCACTCCGCTACAGCAAGAGCGACGGACTTGAGGTGAGCAGTGCCTGACACAAGCGATGAGACAGCGGGCGCGCTGTCGTTCGACCTGACCACACAGCCCTGGGTTCCGGTGCTGAGACAGGACGGTTGCCAGGACGAGCTGTCGCTGCGCGAGGTGTTCGAGCAGGCCGGCACCCTGCGTCGGCTCGTCGGGGACCTGCCCACCCAGGAATTCGCCCTGCTACGCCTGCTGCTCGCCCTGACCCACGACGCGTTCGACGGACCGCGAGACGCCGAGCACTGGGCAGATCTGTGGGCGGATGAAAACTGCTTCGCGCCCCTGGCCGCCTATCTCGACGAACACCGCGGCCGGTTCGACCTGCTCGATGCCCATGCACCGTTCTTCCAGGTCGCCGGGCTGCACACGGCGAAGAACGAGGTCTTCCCGCTCAACCGCATCGTGGCCGATGTCCCCAACGGGGAGCCCTTCTTCAGCTCCAGGATGCCCACCGTCGACCGGCTCACGTTCGCCGAGGCCGCCCGCTGGGTCGTCCACACCCACGCCTACGACACCTCCGGCATCAAGACCGGTGTCGCGGGCGACGACCGGGTCAAGGGCGGCAAGGTGTATCCGCTTGGGGTCGGCTGGGCCGGCAATCTCGGAGGAGTCTTCGCGGAGGGGCACACACTGCGGGAAACTCTCCTGCTCAACCTCGTGGCTCCTGCCGACACCCCCGGCCTGAGTTCCGACGGCGACCACGACCTTCCTGCCTGGCGGCGCGAGGCGTGCGGGCCGGGCGAAAGTCCGAAGCGTCCACCCGCGGGCGTACGTGACCTGTACACCTGGCAGTCGCGGCGCCTGCTCCTGCACGCCGACGCCGTCGGCGTGCACGGCGTGGTCCTTGGCTACGGTGACCCGCTCACCGCGCGCAACAAGCACGTCTACGAGCCGATGACCGCCTGGCGGCGCAGTGCTGCGCAGGAGAAGAAGCATGGCGAACCCCTGGTCTACATGCCCCGAGAACACGACCCGGCCCGCTCCGCGTGGCGGGGGATCTCCTCCCTGATCGCCGACCGGACCGAGGCGTCCCAGGGGGCGGAAGCCGCGAGCTATCTGCGGCCCAGGGTCCTCGAGTGGATTGCGCGTCTGGTGACAGACGGCGAGCTGGAGGAAGGCTTCCTCGTTCGGGCCCGGATCGTCGGTGCCCAGTACGGCACGCAGCAGTCCGTCATCGACGAGGTCGTCGATGACCACATTTCCATGGCGGTGGTCCTGCTCCACCAGCAAAAACGAGAGTTCGCCGAGCAGGCCGTCGGCGCCGTCACCGATGCCGACGACGCCGTCAAGGCACTCGGCGACCTCGCCACGGACCTCGCCCGTGCCGCCGGCACCGAGACCGAAGGACCCGGTGCCACGGCACGCGATCTCGGTTTTGCAGCACTCGACACTGCGTACCGCACGTGGCTGGCCGATCTGGACGGCCATGGCGACCCGTACGAGCAGCGCGCCGAATGGCAGCGGCGGGTGCACCGGATCGTGGGCAGGCTCGGCGACCGGCTCATCACCGAGGCCGGAGACGCCGCATGGCAAGGGCGGACCATCACGGTGAAGAACGGCTCCGAGTGGCTCAACTCCGCTCTCGCGGGCAAGTGGTTCCGATCCCGCCTGGACAGGTGCCTGGGCCACCCGAATCTTCCCGACCAGCCATCGGGCGCAGGCAGCGCCCCGGTGACCGAGACCGCCACGAAGGTGCACGCATGACGACCGCCATTGCTCCGCCCACCGTCCGCCGGCGCGTCGAACAGCTCGCCGGCGAACGCATCACCGCACTCCAGCGCGGATATCTGGCTGACGAGGCGACGGCCGTGGCTGCCCTCGCCAGGCTCCGCAGAGGTGCGGGCCGCGAAGCCGGACAGCTCCCCGACCTGTGGAATCTCATCGACACCACCCCGCTGCACGAACCGCACAACGGCGCCCGGACATTGAGTGAAGGGGAAATGGTCTGCGCCGAAGACGCCCTGCACGTGGCCCTCACGCTGTGGGCCCTGCACCAGCAGTCACGCCGCGAGGCCGAAATGCACCAGAGCGGCAGCCGCGGAAAGCCGCGCGGAGTAGGCGCTGCCGTGCGCCGCATGATGAAGCCGGGCGAGATCGACGAACCCCTGCGCAAACGCCTGGTCCGAGCCGGCACTGCACCGGATCTGACCGCCCTCGCCCAGCGCCTGCGGGACATCGTCCTGCTGCTGCGCCGCGACCAGTTCCCGCTCGACTATGCGCTGCTCGCCGGACAGCTCTACCGCTGGCAGCAGCCCGGCGGTCCGGACGACGTACGCAGGGAATGGGGCCGGTCGTTCCACGCCTGGCATGAAGAGGACCAGAAGACCGGGGAACAGACGCCCGTCGGCGCCCCGGCCACGACCACCGACACCACCGACACGACCTACACCGACAAGGACGCCTCGTGACCCGCTTCTACCTTGACGTGCACGCCCTGCAGACCGTCCCGCCCAGCAACCTGAACCGGGACGACACCGGTGCCCCGAAGACCGCGGTGTACGGGGGAGTGCCGCGGGCCCGAGTTTCCAGCCAGGCATGGAAGAAGGCCACCCGGGACTACTTCAAGGCCGAGAGCCTCCTCGACCCGAGCGAACTGGGTGTGCGCACCAAGAAGGTCGTCGAGGTCCTGGCCGACCACATCTGCGACGTCGACCCCTCACAGGGGCAGGCGGACGCCCTGAAGCTGGCGGCCGAGGTCATCGTCGCCACGGGCTTGAAGATCGAGGCACCCAAACGCAAGACCTCCGCGAAGGAGGCAGCAGCGGAGGACGATGCGGCGGAGCCGGTACCCCAGTCCAAGTACCTCATGTTCCTCAGCGCCCGCCAGCTCGACGGACTCGCCCGTCTCGCCGTCGAAGGCGCCGCGGACATCAAGGCGTTCCTGAAGGACAAGGACAACAAGGCCCGGGCCAAGCAGATCGCCGACACCCGCCACTCCGTGGACATTGCACTGTTCGGCCGTATGGTCGCCGACTCCGCCGACATCAACGTCGACGCCGCTGTCCAGGTCGCCCATGCCATCAGTGTTCACAGGGTCGAGAACGAGTCCGACTACTTCACGGCCGTCGACGACCACAACAAGGACACCGAGCCGGGCGCCGGAATGATCGGCACCGTCGACTTCAACTCAGCAACCCTCTACCGCTACGCAGCCCTCGGCGTCCATCAGCTGGCCGCCAACCTCGGCGAAGGGCTGCGCGAGGACGAGTCGCGCACTACCCCGGTGCGCCGCGCCGTCGAAGCGTTCGTCCGCGGCTTCACCGAGTCGCTGCCGACCGGCAAGATCAACACCTTCGGTCACCACACGCTCCCTGACGCCGTGATCGTCAAGCTTCGCACCACCCGCCCCATCAGCTTCGTCGCCGCCTTCGAGGAGCCCGTCCGCGGCAACCAAGGCGGCCACGTGTCCGAGGCATCCGCACGGCTGGCGGAGTACATCCCCGACATCGAGCGGGCATACGGAAACGAGGACTCCACCCTCACATGGGTGCTCCGAGTCGGCCCGAACACACAGAAGCTCGCCGGCATCGGAACCGAATCGGCGAGCATCAACGAGCTCGTCACCTCGATCGGCCAGGCCGTCGCCGAGCGCCTGGAGAAGCCCGCATGAGCGTGCTCACCCTGCGACTGGCGGGCCCCCTGCAGTCCTGGGGGGCCTCCGCCCGTTTCACCCGCCGCACCACCGAGTCCGCGCCGACCAAGAGCGGCGTGATCGGCATGCTCGCCGCAGCCTCCGGCATCGAACGCGACGACGACGAAGCCTTGTCCAACCTGGGTGCGCTCCGGTTCGGCGTACGCATCGACCAGCCAGGCACTCGGATAAGGGACTTCCAGACCGCACACCACGGCGTCACCGGTACCTCCATGCCGCTGTCCGAGCGCTTCTACCTCGCAGACGCAGTCTTCGTCGCAGCCCTCGAGGGCGACGAGGCACTGCTCGCCACCCTGCACGCCGCCCTGCGCGCACCGGTGTACCCGCCGTTCCTGGGCCGCCGCTCCTGCCCACCAGCTCACCCGGTCGAACTCGGACTCCACGACGGCATCTCACTCCACCAGGCACTCAAGCACGAACCATGGCAGGCGGCCCCCTGGTACCGCCGACAGCACAACCGAGAGGCCACGGTGTCCCTCGTCGTCCTGCGCGAGGCCCACGAGGACGAACACGACGCGGACTTCCAACGCGACCAGCCTCTCAGTTTCGCCGCCGAACACCGCCGGCATGCCCTGCGCACTGTGGTCAGCAGGACCGTGGACATTCCCAACCCGGCTGCCGCGCCCCGGTATCCCCGGCACGATCCGTTCGATGCCCTGGAGGAGAGCGCCTGATGTTCCTGACCCGCTTCCGTGTGAACACCGCGCGCCCCGGCGCCCGCCGCCTGCTCTCCTCCCCCCAGGTGCTCCACGCGGCAGTCATGGCGTCGTTCCCCGGCCTGCTCCCCACAGACACAGCCGCCCCCGAGGGACCACGAGTGCTGTGGCGCCTCGACCAGAACGCGAGGGCCGAGGTGCTGCTGTACATCGTCAGCCCGGCCCGACCCGACCTCACCCACCTCGTGGAGCAGGCCGGCTGGCCCGCAGCGGCCACCGACCCGGAGACTCCGGGCTGGCAGACCAGGCCCTACGCCCCGCTCCTCGACCGTCTGACCGCGGGGGAGAGATGGGCATTTCGGCTGACCGCCAACCCGGTCCACCACATCCGCCGCAAGGCGGACGAGCCGAAAAAGCGCACCGCCCACCTGACTCCCGTGCACCAGATGGCGTGGCTCCTCGACCGTCAGGAGCGCGGAGGCTTCCGCATCCTCGAGAAGCCGAACGGCAAACGACTGCTGCCCGGCGGAACGACGTTCAAGAAGCACGAGCACCCCGGGGACCAGTACGAACTGACCGTCCGTGACAAACGCGACCTGTCCTTCGACAAGGCCCGCAGCGCCGACACCCGTGGGAGGCCCGTAAGCCTTGTGACGGTCACCTTCGACGGCCGCCTCGAAGTAACCGACCCCGCCGCGCTGCGCAGCACCCTCACACAGGGGATCGGCAAGGCGAAGGCGTACGGCTGCGGCCTCATCACCCTGGCACCACTCACCGGCACGGGGTGAAACGGTGACAACGGTCTCCCAGCGCACTGCCCTCACCCCACGCCACCTCACCCGCACCGGTGAACGGCTGTCCTTCATCTACCTGGAGCGCTGCACAGTGCACCGGGACGCCAACGCCATCACCGCCGAGGACGCGGACGGCACCACCCACATACCGTCGGCGACCATCGGCACCCTGCTCCTGGGCCCCGGCACCCGCATCACACACCAGGCAATGAGCGTCCTTGGAGAGACTGGCGCCGCCGTCGCATGGGTGGGGGAGCAAGGCGTGCGCTACTACGCAGGCGGGCGCGCCCTGACCCGCTCATCCGCGCTTGCCGAGGCCCAGGCGGTCCAGTGGGCGAACGTCCGCAGCCGTCTGGCCGTCGCCCGCGCCATGTACCGGCTGCGCTTCCCCGACGAGGACCCAGCCGGGCTCACCCGTCATGGACTCCTCGGCCGAGAAGGCCGCCGCGTCAAGGACTGCTACCGGGCCCAGGCGGCCCGCACCGGAATCCGATGGCACGGCCGCAAATACACCCCAGGTGACTTCGCCGCCGGCGACCCGGTCAACCAGGCCATCACCGCCGCCGCCCAGTGCATGTACGGCATCGCTCACGCGGTCGTGGCATCCCTTGGCTGCAGCCCGGCACTGGGCTTCGTCCACTCCGGCCACGAACTGTCCTTCGTCCTCGACATCGCCGACCTCTACAAGACCGAAATCGGCATTCCCCTGGCCTTCGACATCGCCGCGGAGGACGAAGAGGACGTGGCCTCCCGCACGCGCAGAGCCCTGCGTGACCGCATCAACGAAACGTCCCTGCTGGACCGCTGTGTGGACGACATCAAGCACCTCCTTCTGCAGGACGACGGGCCAGGCCCCGCAGTCTCCGGCGATCATGATGTCGTCACGCTCCAGAGCGACGGAGGCCGCAAAGTTGCAGCCGGCCGCAACTACGGAGAAACGACGGACAGCGATGAGGACGAGGCGATGCTCTGGTGACCGTGATCGTTCTCACGAACTGTCCCGTCGGTCTGAGAGGGTTCCTTACCCGCTGGCTGCTCGAGATCTCCGCAGGCGTCTTCATCGGCAACCCATCGGCAAGAATCCGCGACGTGCTGTGGGACGAGGTACAGCAGTACGCGGGCCAGGGAAGGGCCCTGCTCGCCCATACGACGAACAACGAACAGGGCTTTACCTTCCGGAGCCACGAACACAGTTGGCTCCCGATCGACCATGAGGGACTGACGCTGATTCGTCGTCCGAACGCTGGGGTGGCACCGAGGAAAGACAGCGATGGCCCGAAGACGGGCTGGAGCAAAGCATCCAAGCGGCGCCGCTTTGGCAGGTCATGAATGTCGGTAATGCGCGGTTCGATTCATTTGCCGGAATCTATGAAAGTACTCCAGAACGGCTCGCAGCCGCGCTAAAACCGCAGGTCGCGGAGTCTGCTCCCCGCACCCGCGGGGATGGTCCCGGGTGCTCCTAGCTGAGTTGGCGACGCACGTCCTGCTCCCCGCACCCGCGGGGATGGTCCCAGCAAGGGCGCGTGGGGCCCGGTCCACGGGGTCTGCTCCCCGCACCCGCGGGGATGGTCCCATGGCCCGGTCCTCACCCATGGTGATTTCCTTCTGCTCCCCGCACCCGCGGGGATGGTCCCAGCCCAGCAGCTGGGCCGCGAGGCCGAGAGGGCTGCTCCCCGCACCCGCGGGGATGGTCCCTCGACCTCTTCGGCACCGAAGACGAGCCGGACCTGCTCCCCGCACCCGCGGGGATGGTCCCCGGACGGGGAGCGGGGCTGAGCGGGACCCGGACTGCTCCCCGCACCCGCGGGGATGGTCCCGACCGTGCCGCCATGGCAGCCGACGAGAAGCGCTGCTCCCCGCACCCGCGGGGATGGTCCCAATCCGGAGGTGAGTGATGTCCAGCACGCGGTCTGCTCCCCGCACCCGCGGGGATGGTCCCCACTTGACGTACGCGCGGGAGCGATGACGTACCTGCTCCCCGCACCCGCGGGGATGGTCCCGGCTCCTGACCTGCCGTTTTCCCGACTCCAGGCTGCTCCCCGCACCCGCGGGGATGGTCCCGGACGTGGCGTCACCGTCCTTCAGGCCTGCCTCTGCTCCCCGCACCCGCGGGGATGGTCCCACCAAAGCGTCCCCGCTCCACATCGAGACCGACTGCTCCCCGCACCCGCGGGGATGGTCCCCAGCGACGGGGCGCTGATCCCCGACCAGACCGCTGCTCCCCGCACCCGCGGGGATGGTCCCTGGCGCTCCTCGCCGCGCAGCCGGCACATGGCCTGCTCCCCGCACCCGCGGGGATGGTCCCGCGGCCACAGCCTCACGCGGGTCCCGCGCGGCCTGCTCCCCGCACCCGCGGGGATGGTCCCTCCATTTGGAGATCCACGCCGCACGCTGCGACCTGCTCCCCGCACCCGCGGGGATGGTCCCGCTGAGCTCAGCCTTGCGGGTGTACGAGGAGACTGCTCCCCGCACCCGCGGGGATGGTCCCGCGTCCACGTGCCTGCTGTGGCCCGTCGGTCTCTGCTCCCCGCACCCGCGGGGATGGTCCCGGCTGGGCTCAGCACGTGCTCCACGACGGAGGCTGCTCCCCGCACCCGCGGGGATGGTCCCTGACCCACCATGGCGCGACCGCCGTGGAAGTGCTGCTCCCCGCACCCGCGGGGATGGTCCTTTCCCGGCACCGCCGATCCCGGTTTCCAGCCCCTGCTCCCCGCACCCGCGGGGATGGTCCCGTCGAGTCTCTGCAGGTCAGGTGATCTGATATCTGCTCCCCGCACCCGCGGGGATGGTCCCAACAAGGGAACGATTCAGGAAGTCGCCCGGATCTGCTCCCCGCACCCGCGGGGATGGTCCCAGAGCAGAGTCAGCTGGGCGGCGCACTCCTCACTGCTCCCCGCACCCGCGGGGATGGTCCCGTCGCCAGGTACTCGACGCGTTCACGCGAGAGCTGCTCCCCGCACCCGCGGGGATGGTCCCGTTGCGTCCCGTTCGGGCATCATGGCGGACAACTGCTCCCCGCACCCGCGGGGATGGTCCCACCTGTGGCGCACCCAGTACGGGGCGGCCCGCCTGCTCCCCGCACCCGCGGGGATGGTCCCCAGGCCAGGGGGAACTGCAATGCCTGAGATCACTGCTCCCCGCACCCGCGGGGATGGTCCCCGAGAGATCAGCGGGCCGCCCCTCGGATGGGACTGCTCCCCGCACCCGCGGGGATGGTCCCCGGCCGCCGTCTGCGCGACCAGGACGCCCGAGCTGCTCCCCGCACCCGCGGGGATGGTCCCGCGTTGAGCTCCCACGCGGAACGCTTCTCGTTCTGCTCCCCGCACCCGCGGGGATGGTCCCGCAGCGCCGCCTATCTACCGGGCCGTATGCGGCTGCTCCCCGCACCCGCGGGGATGGTCCCTTGAGCGAGTACATCGCCAAATCTCAGGACGGCTGCTCCCCGCACCCGCGGGGATGGTCCCCTGTACCCACCGCGGGACGTCCGATTGAAAGTCTGCTCCCCGCACCCGCGGGGATGGTCCCGCGAAATCGGCCGCATGACACAGCCACAGCTCCTGCTCCCCGCACCCGCGGGGATGGTCCCGCCCGTCAGGACCGCCGACAGGCCCGTCGCGACTGCTCCCCGCACCCGCGGGGATGGTCCCTTGGGGTTCAGCTTTTTGAGCTGCGTCATCGTCTGCTCCCCGCACCCGCGGGGATGGTCCCCGGGCGTCGGGTACCTCGACCATCTCGTCGGGCTGCTCCCCGCACCCGCGGGGATGGTCCCTCTCCATCGACCATGTCACCCCCCAGGCGAAGCTGCTCCCCGCACCCGCGGGGATGGTCCCGGGCCGGAGCCGTCGCGGTCGCCCTCCCGCGGCTGCTCCCCGCACCCGCGGGGATGGTCCCTCGACGTCCATCTTGTCCGCCTGCTGCATCAGCTGCTCCCCGCACCCGCGGGGATGGTCCCGTATGGAGGGTCAGACCGGGGTGAGCTCTGGTCTGCTCCCCGCACCCGCGGGGATGGTCCCGTATGGAGGGTCAGACCGGGGTGAGCTCTGGTCTGCTCCCCGCACCCGCGGGGATGGTCCCGCCATCGTGAAAGCCCAAACGGCTGGAACGGCCTGCTCCCCGCACCCGCGGGGATGGTCCCGGCAAGGTGATCACCGGCTCCACCCTGCAGACCTGCTCCCCGCACCCGCGGGGATGGTCCCAGGGACAGGTCGGGGATGACGATCTGTCCGTCCTGCTCCCCGCACCCGCGGGGATGGTCCCCGGCCCGACTGCCACCACCCGGTCACGGTGTCTCTGCTCCCCGCACCCGCGGGGATGGTCCCGACCGCCGTTACCGCCGTCGTTGTGTCCGAGTCTGCTCCCCGCACCCGCGGGGATGGTCCCCATTGGATCGGCGGCGGCGGGATCTCCGTCACCTGCTCCCCGCACCCGCGGGGATGGTCCCATCACCACCCTCGCCCTCCTCCAAGCCATCCACTGCTCCCCGCACCCGCGGGGATGGTCCCCGCAGGAGACGTCCGCTTCGGCCTGGCGGGCGCTGCTCCCCGCACCCGCGGGGATGGTCCCGTGGCGTCCGGCCACACCTCCCACGTGGTGTCCTGCTCCCCGCACCCGCGGGGATGGTCCCGAGGGCGCGCGCCTCACCACTGGCGCTCCACACTGCTCCCCGCACCCGCGGGGATGGTCCCTGCTTGATGTTCGCGAGCTTCTGCTGCAGCCCCTGCTCCCCGCACCCGCGGGGATGGTCCCTACCCGTGCGTATCGGTCTGGGAGGGAAAATCCTGCTCCCCGCACCCGCGGGGATGGTCCCGGGGCTACTACTACGGGCTGGCGTACCAATCCCGTCTGCTCCCCGCACCCGCGGGGATGGTCCCCTGCACCGACCGGGGCAAGCACCCGTCGGTCCCTGCTCCCTGCACCCGCGGGGATGGTCCCGGACCCTCGACAAGCCCGGTGTCGATCGCAGGCTGCTCCCCGCACCCGCGGGGATGGTCCCTGGCGAACCCCAACTCCCCGACAAGCCCGAGCCTGCTCCCCGCACCCGCGGGGATGGTCCCCGTGTGCAGCAAGCGGCCTGCCGCACCGCAGACTGCTCCCCGCACCCGCGGGGATGGTCCCCGATGCGGTGGGCCGCGCGTTATGGGTGTGCGCTGCTCCCCGCACCCGCGGGGATGGTCCCAGGTTGCTGAAGAACTCACCGACACGGCCCGCCTGCTCCCCGCACCCGCGGGGATGGTCCCTCACCTCCGGATTGTTGTGCCTGCTGGTGGGCCTGCTCCCCGCACCCGCGGGGATGGTCCCCGGGCCACGCGACGAGCAGCACGACGGAGGAACTGCTCCCTGCACCCGCGGGGATGGTCCCCGTTGGCTCGGCGACTGCGCCAACTGCGGCAACTGCTCCCCGCACCCGCGGGGATGGTCCCGGTGACGTCATCCGCTACGAGACCTACATCCGCTGCTCCCCGCACCCGCGGGGATGGTCCCTCCGCACCCAGTACACCGCGATCTTTGGAGGTCTGCTCCCCGCACCCGCGGGGATGGTCCCTCCGGGGCCGTGGTCCGTGAGCGCGAGAGCTACTGCTCCCCGCACCCGCGGGGATGGTCCCGAGAGCCCCATGGACTCCTGGCTCAACGAGCGCTGCTCCCCGCACCCGCGGGGATGGTCCCGACGAAAGCCCCCCCCTCCCGCCGAAGCGGGAGGGCGGTTGTGGTCTTCGCGACGGTTTCTCTCGTGTGGCCGCTGCTCCTCGCCCTGGTTGTCGCGCTCGACCTCTACGAGATACGCCGCGGCACCAGCTGGCGCGAGAGCCCGGCGGGCTATGAACCCGCCGGGCACCAGCCGCCTTCCTACTGAGCCTCCTCGGCCTCCTTGCGGCGCTCGGCCGCGCACTTCGGGCAGAGCTCGCAGGGCACGGACCCGCCCAGGAACGGGTGGGCGTGGTCGTGCTTGCACTCCTGACACCGGATGTACGTCATCCAGATCACCTCCTTCACCCCTTTCGCGCTCGCGACCGGGGAAGGACAGGACGATCCGCAGAATGCGTGTCCGGGGGCTGTCGGTGCTGCGCGCCATGATGGGGATGTGGACTACAGCCTTGTGATCGCCACCGCCCAGGCCGCAGGCCCCTGCCCGCTCGGCGAGGAAGCCGCCTGGGGCCGTCGGGTACACACCCTCACCGTCGACCTGCACATGATCGCCAGGCAGGCCGCGCAGGACGTCGACCGCCTGGAGAGCGCCAAGACGTTCGTCGCGTTCCTGGAGAAGGTCGAGATCGAGGAGACCAGCCGCCGCGGCCTGCTCACCCTGCGGCCGCCGTCCGGTGAAGCCGAGCACATCCGCACCGAGCAGGAGGAGACCGACCGCGGCCGCCAGATGATCGACCGGGCCCGCTCCCTCGTCGGCCGATGGGTACTCGTCTACCGGTACAACGAGGAGAAGGCCGGCAACCGGCAGCACAACGTGCGCATGCTCGCGCACCTCGTCGACCTGGGCGACGGTGCGATCTCCGTGAACGTGGCGAAGAAGGTCCTCCTCGACGACGCCGGCGGCGTCGTGGCCCGCGCTCAGGGAGCGTGGGAGAGCGCAGGCCTCCCGGGCGCAGGCACGGTGACGGTGGCGCAACTGGAGAAAGCGCGCGCAGAGCTGCAGAGCTGAGCCGCACCTGCAGTGCGGCCGACGGACCGGTGTCGCAGCCCGGCGAACATCCGGAACTCTGACGGAACAGAGGTTCGAAAGGAAAGCACCATGACCACACCTGCACCAGCCCAGCGCAAGGCCTCTGTCGTCCTGGACTGCCCGCCCGCGCACGTCGGCCGGTGCGCGCGCTGCCACCAGCCGTGCCACCGCTACGGCTTCGGCGGAAACCCCCTGTGCAGCACCTGCCGGGAGACCGTCGAGGCGGCCCGGCAGAAGAAGCCGCTCCGATAGCGACGAGAACTGTGCTCGTACGTCAGTCGGCGATGTCGTCGAACGACAGTTGAAGCGCGTCGGGGTCCGGGTCCGCTTTCGAGACGTACGCGACCGGTATCCAGCGGCTCCGGACCGTAACGCCCGCAGGAAGGGTCAGTTCGACCCTCATATACGTCCATTCACGGCGCTGGCCCAAGGTCATCCACTCGCGCTGAGTTTTCCACTCGACCGCCCCAAACGGCTCGACCTGCTTCTCCGCGTCCTCCGGTAGGGGCATCGAGGAACCGTGGTGTCGGTGCAAGTCGAAGGAGTCGACAAGCTTCCACCGCCAGTCGTCGAGGGGACGGATGACCCTCCACCTAGGCAAGCGCATCATGAAGCGGTTGAGTCTCCTGGTGCCGTAGCCGATGAAACCGTTGAGGATCCGGCGCCGAGCGCCTGGCCCGAATCTGACCAAGAGATCGTCGCCGAGCTTGATCGTGGCTTGCCCGTGGTTGATCAGCCGGACGCGCAGGTTCATGTCCGCGCGCCCCTCGGCGGGGAAGGATATGGAGACGTCGGAGACGTCGGCGTTGATGCCCAGTCGGGGCCGCGCCCGCCTGTATGTCGCATACGAGATCGTCATGGTGCTCGCAGAGGCGAGCGCACTTGCGGCCGCGATGAGGCGCGCAACGTTGTCTGCCATGCTCCCCGCTCCGGTAGTCGATGGGACATCACTGCAGTCACGCGGGTGGGGCAGGGGTCGGTTCCCTGGAAGGCGGCGACATTTGATCTGGGCCATGCCCGCTGCTCGGATCGCCTGCGCTGCGGCGTAACACTTTCGCCCTCTGCCCCGTATGTAGGGGTGACGCGCCCCCGGGGTAGGCGAACAGCCTGGTGTGACGGACCTCCCCGCGGGCGCCGACCAACTCCAGGGTCGGGATAACAGCAAGAAGCGCCAGAGTGCCCACCGGGGCCGTGGGCCCCGTGCCGGGATGCCGGAGGGGCGCGATGACCGTAGCGGACCGGGACCTTGCGATTCGGTTCGACACGGACCGAGACGAAAGCAGCAGCCGAACGAGGAGAGACCCCCTACAGCACTTCGCTCAGAACGAGCCGTCGGCCGCTACGTCCTGCTCGAGATCACCCCAACGTGATCGCTGCCGCCGCCCGCCTGCGGAATCAGTACAGGTCACTGCGGCTCGACCTCTCAGCCGCCGTCACGATGGCGCTCGCAGTCGCCTACGACACCGAATGTGTGTTGACCATCGACCACAGGGAATTTCGTACCGTCACCCCCTGACCTCGCACACCGCATTCCGCCTCCTCCCGGCCAACCTCTAGAAACACAGCCACCCGCCTCCGCCGGTCATCAACCGGCGGGGGCGTCCTGCGATCAGGGGCGGGCGGGGCGCAGGCAGGTAGAGGCGAACTCGGCCAGGGCGTACAAGGCGATAAGGCAAGCGACCGCCGTGGTGGGCGCGGTGCATCAGGGCCTCATGGCCGATCGGGCCTGGGCCTCCCTGCCGCTGGCGGCACGGTCCTGGACCTTCTGCGCTGTGGCGCACCATGCGTCTGCACGATGGCCGCTACGAGACGCAGGAAACCCCACCGAGGGCAGCGACCGAGAGTGCGCGGTGACAACTTTGTGTAATCGCCCGAGGTCATCGTTTGGATCCCTTTTGATCATCATTGAAGCGGGCGGGGGAGCGCTCTCCACGTCCCGCTGGGGGATAGGGTCAAGGCTTTCCACGAGCGCCTCGGAGGTGCCTGCCCGGTGGCTGACAGCTTTGTTCACCTGCACAATCACACCGAATACTCGATGCTCGACGGTGCCCAGCGGCTCAAGCCGATGTTCGCCGAGGTGGAGCGTCAGGGCATGCCCGCAATCGCGATGAGCGACCACGGCAACATGTTCGGAGCGTACGAGTTCCAGCAGGTGGCCAAGGGCTTCCAGGCTCGTAGCGGTGGGCCGCGAGTTCACAACCGCCAGGAGCGGATGCGGTCGGATGCCTGATCATCGCAATGTCTGGCCCAAGCCAGAGAGCCTCGGTGCGGACCACCCCGTGGCCTGGACGACTGTCGAGCGTGGAGCTCCGACGAGCACGCCGCCGGCTTCGCCGCCCGGTTCGGCAGCGGTCAGGAGCAGGCCGCCGTCTGATGGCACCGATCGTCCTCATCGACGAAGGCTGGCTCCTGGACATCGCCCAGACCTACGTCGTTCGGCCGGCAGGGACCGGTGGACGCGGGACTATCGCGGCGGCGGGTTCACCGCTCTGGTTCCCAAGCCGCGCAAGGCAGTTCCCCGGAATTGAGATGACCCGTTGTTGCCACCACCACTTGATGTGAGCCAGGCGAAGGCGGACAGCCCCCGAAACCCTGTCCGTTACGCGTCATCAACATGGTAGGTGGGGCCGTGAGGTCACCCCATGGTGACCTCTGCCAGCTTGCCGGCGACGAACGCCTCGATGGCGTCAAGGGTAAGGTCGGGCTGCTCGACATGGGGCATATGCCCGGCGTTGATAACGGGCTGGAAGTAGGCGTTGGCGAACGAGTCCGCGTACACGCGTCCGTACTCCGCCGGCACGACGCCGTCCTGCTCACCCCACAGGACAAGGACGGGCAGGGTGACGCGGTGCAACCGGCGCCGCAACTTCGGATCGTGCATGTACGGCTCGCCTGCATAGAGTTCCAGGGCACTCTGGTTGCCGGCCGCCGCCGTCTCTTGTGCGTCGCTCAGCGTGGCGGGGTCGGGGAGCAGGCTCGGGTTGTGGAAGGCCAGGCGGCCGACCTCGGTCGGGGGAAGCGCCCTGACGTCGGTGATTTTCGCGGGACCGTCGGTGCTAATGCCGACCGCGTTCATCACGACCAACCCGCTGAGCCGCCCGGAGACGTCGTGCAGGGCCATGTCCGAGGCGATCCAGCCACCGAGCGAGTTGCCGATGACCAGGACCTCGCGCAGGTTGAGCACGTCGAGGAGATCGAGATATGCCAAGGCGAGGTCGGTGACGCTGTCGAACCAGTCCGGCCGGGGCTGGCCATCGAAACCGGGATGCGTGGGGGTGATCACGTAAGAGTGTTCCGACAGCGCGGCTGCCAGTCCCGCGACCGACTGCGTTCCACCGCCGCCGTGCAGCAGCAGGATGCCGCTGCCGCCTGCGGCGGCGGCATCACCTCGCTCGTCCACGGTGATGCTCAGCCCATCACGCAGCTCGAACGTCCGGGACACGCTGCCAGGAGTGGAGATTGTCATGGTGTGGCATTCCTTCCACAGAATTGGGGGTGCAAGAGGTGTCGCGTGTTGTGCTGTGCGCCGTTCGTCCACCGGCCGACACCGTCCGTCGGCCGGTGGACGACGAAAGAACGCACCCTGGGGGTGATGCGGTGCGCTGTGTTCGCCTTAAGTTGCACTGCCGCATCCGCATCGATGAGCAGTGGCTGCACATGGTGAGGCTGATGGACTGCTGCCCGCCTAAGGGGCCTGGCGGGGGACTACGGGGAGAGTGATCGAGCTGGGGAGCAGGCGACCCGTGAAAACGCGGTTGACGGCCTTATGGTGATAGGAATCGTCGTAGTCACGCTCCCAGCCGGGGGTGGCCCCGCGGCCCTCAGCGGGTGAAATCTCAACGCGCAGGCGATGTCCTGCCGCGATGCGTCCGGTGGCCGCCATCATTTCGACCTCCACCTTGACGACTTCGTCGGGCAGTAGAGGCAGGGCGTCTTCGCGTCGGTGCGTGTGCCAGGGGCGCTCGGCGGTGGAACGTTTGGGATCAAGAACCCGATGCGAGGCCTTGAGGCATCCCCACGTGAGCGGGGCAACCGATTCAGGGTCGCGCGTCTGGTAGGTGACTTCTCGCTGACCGTCCATGACGCGTAGCGCGACGAAGAAGTCGGCGTCGGCCGACGTGGACGCGACCCACAGGACGGCCCGGAAATGACCCGCCAACTCGAGGTCCTCGTCGAGGGGAGCTGATTCGAACACGGCCATCGGCAGCTCGGGGGCCGCAGCCCGCACATCGGCGGAATACTCAGCAGTTCCCATGTGCTCGGGCAGGTGCAGAGTGATGGTTCCGTGCCCGTGTCCGCTGTCGGTGTCGAGGTAGAGTTTGCGGTATTCCGTGCCGGGAACCGGCCAGGTGGCTGCGTCACGCCATTCGAAGCCTCCGTCGCCGGTCCGCATGATCATGCGGACCGGCGAC
>NZ_JBEXID010000089.1:0-26838 GCF_040608395.1 Streptomyces sp. NPDC005181 | reverse complement strand
CAGACGCAATTTCTTCCGGAGTCACACGCATTCAACGACACATTGAACCCACAGGACACGCACCACCAACACTGACCTGACCAAGCCCTACTAGGGCCGGTGCGAAGAGCCGGCCGGGGGGTGCTGCCGCACGGGACACCCGGCGATGAGGCGGTGGTGCTCAGCCGGGCGGGATTCCTCGGTCCCCAGCGCCATGTTGTTCCCGGCGGGCAGGCGATGGAACGCACGTGTGACGATGTCATCGCGTGGGTGTTCTCGATGTCGTTCTCGGCTCCGCAGCTGTTCGGTACGCACCGTGACGACTTCGAGGCAGACCTGCGTCGACTGCTGCGGGAGGTCTCCCCGTCGAGCCGGTTCTCCGAACGCCGGCCGAGCACCGAGGTCTTCGTCTGGTGGAAAGGCCCCGCCGAGCTGTGATCAAGCCGCCCTGCTGGGGTGGCTCCTCGATGTTGAAGCATCTCTCGTGATCCGGGTGGCGCAACGCCTACGCTGCGGGAATGCGGGAGTCGACGTCGCGCGTCCGGGTGGCCGCCCACGTGCTGCGACGATGCGCTGGACGACCACCGGAGGCAAGAGGCCGGTCAGACCCTGAGCTGCGGGTAGAGGTTGGTGATGTCGCCGGACAGAGCGGCCTTGGTCTGACGGGAGGTCTCGTCGGCGAGCACCTCGAAGGCGCCCTTCTCGATCCCGTCCAGCGCCTCCTTGGCGATGTCGGCCGGCTTGGACTTGGGCTGGGTCACCGCCGCGGTCATGTCGGTGTCGACGTACCCCATGTGCAGGCCCGTCACGCCGATGCCGCGGTCGAGCAGTTCGAGCCGGATGGCGTTGGTCTGCATCCAGAACGCGGCCTTGGTGGCGGAGTACGCACCATGCAAGGCGACCCAGGAAAGCGCCGAGTGTGCGTTCAGGATGTGGCCGCCACCGTTGCGCTCGATCACCGGGACGAAGGCCCGAGTCACATTCAGCGGGCCGAAGAAGTTGGTCTCGAAGACGTTCCGGATCTCCTCGACCGGTGCGTCCAGGTAGGTGTCCGGTGAGCTGCCGCCGGCGTTGTTGATCAGCACGGTGACATCGGGCGCGGCCGCCACCAGCGCCTCGATCGAGGCCGGGTCGGTGACCTCCAGAGCCAGCGGTACGACGCGGGCGTCGGTGCTCGGCTGCGGGTTGCGTGCGGTGGCGTAGACCTTCTTCACGCCACGGGCGAGCAGGTCGTCCACGATCGCCTTGCCGATGCCGCGGTTGCCGCCGGTGACGAGTACGACGGCGCCTTCGAGAGTGGTCATTTTGACTCCAGACAAAGTTGGAAACCGATCTGTTTCCACCACGGTAAACCGATCTGTTTCCGAAGGCAAGCCGAGCCGGTACCCTCGATGGCATGACCACCTCGGCGACACCCCGCGAGCGACTGCTGGACGCGGCCGGCAAACTCTTCTACCGCGACGGCATGAGCATCGGCGTGGATGCGCTGTGCAAGGCCGCCGGGGTCTCGAAGAAGTCGATGTACCAGTTGTTCCGGTCCAAGGACGAGGTGATCGCGGAGAGCCTCGCCAGCCGCGGCCCGGCGTACCAGGCCGCGCTGCTGCCAGGGCCGGACGACGAGCGGTCGCCGCGCGAGCGCATCCTGACCGTGTTCGAGCGGCAGGACCAGATGACGGCCGAGGGCAACGTCTTTGGCTGCCCGTTCGTGAGTGCAGCGGTGGAGCTGAAGGACCCCGAGCATCCGGGGAGCGTGGTCGCGCGCCATTTCAAGCAGGACCTGACCGAATTCTTCCGGGCCGAGCTCGTCGCCGCCGAGGCCGAGGATCCGGAGACCCTGGCCGTGCAGTTGACGATCGTGTTCGATGGCGCGAGCGCCCGGGCCGTTGTCCGGTCCCAGGCGCTCGGCGGCATCGGCGTGATCACGGCAGCGGCCCTACTGGACGCTGGCGGGGTCAAGCAGACAGTGCCGGCGGGCCAGACCGGCTAGGAGGTCTCTTCGATCACGACACGAGCCGGATGAGGCGCGCGGCGGCGGTTGCGCTGCCGAGGCAGAGCCGTATCCGCCCTTGTCGCACCGAGTGGCGACGACTCCCAGCCGGCCGGTCAGCCAAGCCCGGCCGAGGAGCCCACCCATGCCTGCCGTTCGGCCCGTCGCCCGGACATCCCGGTGCAGCGCGCGAGCACCCAGATCCGAACCACTCGCCCGCGCACCACCCTCCGTTCGCCTATACGGAGACAGCGGGACAGGTTCCGAAGAGGTCGTGGCCCCGGCCCGATGAAGTGCAATCAGATGGCGTGACTCCCCTGGCGCGCCGATTGACACTTTCACCTAATTTGTCTCTTAGTGGTGTGCACCGCTACTGAACGCCGCATGGGATGGGTTCCACCACAGTCCCACTGGCACGCCTCGCCGAGCCCCGCGAGATCGCCGAAGCGGTTGGCTTCCTCGCCTCATCCCGCGCCAGTTGCATCACCGGCGTCACCCTGGTCGCTGACGGAGGCCTCCTCGCCAAGGTCTGAAGAACGCACCGACCGGCTCCGCCCCGGGCCCCGGTCGTACCGGCCGGATCGCGCGCTACCGCAACTGCCGGCCCGTCCGGACCCTGAACAACATCGGGAACACCAAGACACCACAAGCGCCATCGAGCCAGATCACGGAGTCGGACTGAAGCACTCGGAGGCGCGGTGGCCCTTCCAGGCAGTGGAGGGGCCACCTTGTGGCGCCATAGCCGCGGGACAGCGGCTATATGAACCTGCAGGTGAGCGATTTTTCATGGTCGTAGAGGTCCTGCGACGGGTACCGCGCCATGGTGGGGACCACTTCTGTCGTGTCCTCCGACCGGATGCGCTCGGGCAGGAAGCCGAACCGGGCCTGCCGAGCCAGCGCGTCGACTTCCTTGACCTTATCGGCCTTCTGCGTATGCGTCATTCTGCCGCGTCCTTTGTTTCTCTGCCGGTAATTCTGTGGTGGCAGAAAGGCATGAGCCCCGCCGCCTCCACAGCTACCGTCATCCTCAGAAAATCTGGAGGAAACATCCGCAAGTGACAGTGATCACGGCCACTGCCACTGTGACCGTTTTCAATACTTTGGGTATTTTCACGGGAATCCTTTGATGGGGGTTGACAGCACAGTTCTACTCGCAGGCCGCGGTGCCGATCACGGGCGCTGCATGAACGTGGCACGCAACGTTGAGCGGCTCGACGCCGCTCCGCAGGGCGGCGACGGCCCGGACACGAGAGCCGACTCCCCCTACTCGGCCGGCTCGAATGCGTCCTTTGTTGCATTCGCCGTCGACACTCACACAGCCTACGTCACCTGTCAAACAGGTGATGAACGCTTGGGGGGCGACGGCTTGGCGGCGCCGGCCGAAGGTGACCGGCGGCTCGCTCCAGTTCATATGTGGGGAAGGGTGCCGGTCCGGCCTGACCCTTGTGACTCTGCGCCTGCGACCACGTGCCGCCGTCGCCGAGCGGCAAGCAGACCCACAGATCGTCATCACCCCCGCCGCCGCCGTCGTCGACAGGAAGGCGACCGCGAGGACCGAACCCCAGGAGTGGCGCGGACGATCCGGCACGGAGGAGGCGCAGCGGGGCGCGGTCACCGGGCGCGTTCCCAGGTGAGGATGCCCTTACGGCGCGCACCCCAGATCACGGCGGGCTCGGGAAGGATCAGCCGGAGCCTTTCGCCGTCCCAGTCGGCAACCCGGGTCAGGGTCGTTCCCACCCAGTTGGGAAACAGGCTGAGTTCTACGTGATGCACCACGAGGTCACTCTCGGGTACTTCGTAGGTCCCTCCGTAGGCCATGTAGCCGACGGCCGCCGCGGCCAGCTCCTCGTGCAGCCCTTCCTCAAGCCGCCCCTGCCGGAAATGGGGCCGCCGCGTACGCATGATCTGGGCCGACATACGGCCACTGGTAGTGTACATGATCAGCCCCTGCGGCTGCGGCCCGAAAGGCTCGATGACGCCGCCGTTCTCGATGTCGGTAGCCGTGTACGAAACCAGACGCCAGGCGCCGACCAGGGCGTTGCGGAGTTCATCGGGAGTCATGCCGTTCCTCACTGGTACTCGGCACTTGCCGGCTGCTGTTTGACGCTTGCGTCGGTTTGCGTCCCGGGAACCCTGGGGCTCGGCGCAGCAGCAAGCCGTTGCCTTCGCTCCGGTGGCCTCCGGGCCTCGACCCGGCATCGGTGCGCTTTCACTGACGCCCACCGCGGGTGCGCTCTGCCGTCCGCCGCGCCTGCGGCGGTACGTGCCGCGTCGGGGCCGTGAAGCACATGCCCTTCGGTCGGCGGCATACCTGCTGTCACGCCACCCGATGCACTCTCCAGAGGTCCGGCCGCGAGCATCCAAGAATTGTGGATGACTTCCATCATACACATCCTCCCGAGGGGAGATCGCCCCCCCCTTGACAATCAGGATGATGCAAATCATTCTCATTGTGGATGATGGAGGTCATCCAGAATGGAAGAGTGCACCATGACCGACACCTACGACCCCACCCGCACCGCGGTCCTGCTGGTCGACCCCTACAACGACTTTCTGTCCGAGGGAGGCAAGATCTGGCCTCTGCTCACGGGCGTGGCCACCGACGTCGGCCTGCTGGACAACCTGCGCGCCGTCGTCGCCACCGGCCGCCGAGCGGACCTGCAGATCGTCTTCGTCCCACACCGTCGCTGGCAGGAAGGCGACTACGAGGACTGGGATCACCCCAACCCCACCCAACGGCTGGTCCAGGAGCGCCACACCTTCGCGCTGGGCACCTGGGGCGGGGAGTTCCACCCCGACTTCCAGCCCACCGACGGAGACGTGATCGTCCAGGAACACTGGGCCCAAAGCGGCTTCGCCAACACCGACCTGGACGTCCAGCTCAAGCAGCACGGCATCACCCACGTCATCGTCGTCGGCCTGCTCGCCAACACCTGCATCGAATCCACGAGCCGCTACGCCATGGAACTCGGCTACCACGTCACCCTCGTCCGCGACGCCACCGCCGCATTCAAGCCCGAGATGATGCACGCCGCCCACGAACTCAACGGCCCGACCTACGCCCACACCATCACCACCACCGCAGAACTCCTGCAGGCGCTGGCGAACAAGGAGCACTGAGATGTCACTGACCGGAGACATGCTGATCGGCTCGTCGTCCGTACCGGCGTCCGACGGCGCGATGAAAGCCCTCAACCCGGCAACAGGCGAGCGGATCGAACCGGAGTTCGCACTCGGCGGCCCGGCCGAGGTCGATCATGCCGCGCGACTGGCCGACGAGGCCTTCGACAGCTACAACCGAACCGGCCTCGAGGAGCGCGCCGCCTTCCTGGAGCTGGTCGCGGACCGGCTGGACGCAATCAACCGCGAGCTGGCGGAGCGGGCAGCGCTGGAGACCGGCCTGCCCGTCGCGCAACTCGAGGCGGAGGCGGCGAAGACCGCCGCCCAGTTCCGGCAGTTCGCCGACGTGGTCCGCCAGGGCCGCTTCCGCCACGCCACCGTCGACCCGCAGCAGCCGGAGCGGCAGCCGCGGCCGCGCATGGACCACCGCATGCAGAAGATCGCGATCGGCCCGGTCGCCATCTTCGGCGCGAGCAACTTCCCCATCCTGTACTCCGTCGCCGGCGGCGACACCGCCTCCGCGCTGGCGGCGGGCTGCCCGGTCGTCCTCAAGGCCCATAACGCCCACCCTGGCGCCTCCGTGCTGGCGGGGCGCGCCATCCAGAGCGCGGTCGCCGACTCCGGACTGCACGAGGGAGTGTTCTCCCTGGTGCGCGGAGCGGGCAACGAGATCGGTGAGGCCCTGGTGGACCACCCGCTGATCAAGGCGGTGACCTTCACCGGTTCCGAAGGGGGCGGCATGGCGCTGTACCGGCGGGCCCAGCTGCGCCCCGACCCGATCCCGGTCTTCGCCGAGATGACCAGCGTCAACCCGACCTTCGTCCTGCCCGCGGCGCTGGCGGCGCGTGGCGGCGAGGTCGGCGACGGCTTCGCCGAGCGCATGCTCGTCAACGTCGGCCAGGCCTGTCTGAAGCCGGCCGTCCTGCTCGCTGTCGACGGCCCGGGCTACGCCGAGATGCGCGACGCGGCCGCCGTACGGGTGAGCGCGATGGGTGCGCGCACGATGCTGACGCCGGGCATCCACGACGCCTACGACCGCAACGCGCAGCGGCTGATCGGCTCCGGTGCCAAGCCCTTCGCGGAGGGCCCGGAGCCGCAGGGGGCCTGGGAGGGCCGCTCGCAACTGCTCGAGGTCGACGGGGACCAGTTCCTCGCCGATCCCACGCTGGCCGAGGAGGTCTTCGGGCCGGCCGCGCTGCTGGTCCGCCTGACCGGCATCGATCAGCTCCTCGATGTGGCCCGGAGTTTCCGCGGTCAGCTCTCGGCGACAATGCACATCGACGAGCCCGACCACGGCGACGCCGCGCGGCTCCTGCCGATCCTGGAGCGGCGCACCGGCAGGATCGTGGTGAACGCCTTCGCCCACCCGCAGGAGGTCGGCCACGCCACCATTCACGGAGGCCCGTTCCCGGCCACCACGGACAGCCGCTTCACCTCGGTCGGGATGAGTTCGGTCGACCGGTTCCTGCGGCCCGTCACCTACCAGGGCTTCCCGGACGCGCTGCTGCCCGACGCGCTGGCTGCGGGCAACCCCCTGGGGCTGTGGCGGCTGGTCGACGGGTGTCTCGCCCGCGACTGACGCAGCAACCGCCCGGTTGGGACCCTCCTTCGGGAGGGCCCCGGCGCGTGCCGGGCCCCCGGGGGCGGATCATCCAGCGCGCCGACGTGGGCGCGGGTATCGCGTCGGCCGACGTGGTGGTGGACGCCGGGGACACCACCGGCGACCCACTCGGGCCGCCGGCCACCGTCGCCCCCTGGGACGGCAATTCCCTCATGGTGCACGCCGCGGCCCAGTGGCTCTCGGAGGATGTCGGCCACGCTGTTCCGGTAGGCGCCGCGGCAGGAGACGTTGCGTGGGACCTTCGGCCCGTCGCCCCGGGGCGTATGGCGGTCACACCGGTTGTTCTGGGCATGGCAGCAGACCCCTGGCCGCGATGCGGTCCGGGGCTGAGTGGGCTGTGATCAGTCCTGGTAGCCGAGGAGGTCGGCGGCGCCGTATGCCTCGGCCGGGGCGATGTCCACGGATTCCGCGTGCGCGGGCCTTGTTGAGCTGCTCGGCAGGTCGGCGGCCCCTCCGCTGCCGCACCGCAGGTGACCGGTGGCGGCCGGCTCGACCACGCGGTTCCGGAGCGGGGCGTCGCCTGGAGACGCCATCAGACGGCACCTCGCGAGAGCTGCACGACATCGTCCAGGCGGTCTTCGGCCTGGATGGCTACCACAGTTGGGCCTTCGAGGCCGGGCAGGACGTGTATGGCCTCCCTGGCCTCGGCCTGGGCATGGGACCTGCACCCTCGCGGGGGCGGCGGGCTTGCGTGGCGGGATCGACAGTGCCTACTGACGCTTCAACTGCCCAGTGACCGTCTCCAGCAGCTCATCGGAGAGCTCCGGGTCGGCCACAGCCCGGGACATGAGCGTGGCGCCGACCAAGGCGCTGAGGGTGAGCATCGCCTCGGCCCGCGCCTCCTCGGAGTCATCGCCGAGGCCGGTGAGCAGGTCCAGGTAGGTGCGGACCTGCTTCTCGTACGCCTCCTTGAAGCCACCATCGCCGCGCCCGGCGGCGGCGCCGAGCGTCACGAGGGCGCAGCCGGTGGCCGGCGAGTCGCGGTGGTTTTTCCCGAGGTAGGCGTCGACAAGACCGGCTCGCGGATCCTGCTCGTTCTTCCGCGCGGCCGTCTCCATCTTCTCCGAGCCCTCTGCCAAGGCCGTGGCCGCGGCCTGGGCGATCAGGTCGTCGCGGGAGGCGAAGTGCTTGTAGAAGCCGCCGTGGGTCAGTCCCGCCTCCTTCATGAGGTCCGCGATGCCGGGGCGGGTCACGCCTTCTGCGCGGACCTTGCGGGCCGCTATCCGCAGCACCCGCTCGCGGGACGCCGCCTTCTCCGCCTGTGAGTGCCCCATCCCGGGCCGTCCCTTCGAGGAGCGGCACATGCCGCTGAACGTCTAGATGACATCCATCATACACATTAGAAAAAGCAGTGACCTGAGCTGCCCATATTCGACTTGAGAGATGACGGGGTCCATCCTGAATCCGGATATTGTCAGTCAGCTGGATCGGAGAAAACCGCAGCCGAGACCCGCGCATCAACCGCACGGCGGTTGTGCTGGTCGGCCCCTGCAACGACTTCGTCTTCGAGGGCCACAACATCTGGCCGCCACGGGAGCCCGTGAATGAAGGTCGACCTGCTGGACAACCGGCATTGCGTGGTCACCTCCGCCCGCGGGGCCGGCGTACAAGTGGTGCTCGTCCCGCGCCACCGCTGAAAGCCGGGCGAGTACGAGACGTGGGCTCACCCGAATTGCCACCCACCGCCCGACTCGAGCTGAACTCGCTGCTTGACCAACCCCCATGACCACCAGGGCCGGGCAACGCTCCCCTCGGCCTCACGCAGCCTGCGGCTCCGCGCGCCCCGCGGCGTACGTGTCAACGCGATTTCCCCCGGCCCGGTCCGTACCCCCTTCTGGACAGCCCCGGGCGGTTTCGCTGACGCCGCGGCGTCCGCCGCCGGCACCACCGCCCAGGTGGCCATCGACGAAGTCGTACCTCAGAGCATGGGCATTTCCACCGGCCGGGTCACCGAACCCCACGAAGTCGCCGACCTGACCGCTTTCCTCGTTTCTCCGCGAGCCGCAAACATCACCGGCGCCGAATTCACCATCGATGGCGGTCAGGTCAAAACCATCTGACCTCCCCTCCAGGGAGGGGGCGCACCTCGCCCCCGCGACCCGCATCTCGGGCTCGTCGCTTCGCGGCGAGCAATTTTCCCGGAGAGGAAACAATCAGCTCAAACGGGATTTCTGACGCCGTGGACTCACACCGTGATGGGTTGTCCCGGTCCGGACCGAAGAATCGGGAGCACGCAGTGGTCCACCTCCAAGGTGGACGGCAGTGGACAGGTCAGATCTGTACGTGGGTGAGCTTGTCCGGGTTGAGGACGGCGCAGATGCCGTGGGTCCGGCCGTCTCGCACATCGAGCGCCACCAGTTGCTCACCGCCGTCGATGGTGGTCAGCAGCGCCGGTTGGCCGTTGGCGTCGACGAGCCTGGCCTCCCCCATCAAGTAGCGCGTGCCCAGGGCCGTCACAAAGGCAATGACATGGTCGCGCCCGGTGACCGGGTGCAACGCGGCCCGCACCTTGCCGCCTCCGTCGTTCCAGACGGCCACGTCCCCGCTGAGCAGTTCGGTGAGCCCGCTCAGGTCACCGTCGCGCGCCGCCTCCAGGCGCCCAGCAGCGCACCTACGGTCCTCGAGCCCGGCACCCACCCGCTGGGCAAAGTCTTCACGTTCGCGGCGTCGCTCGCTTGAGCAACGGAGCAACTGACGAGAAGTCATTGCTCCCTGGAGTAAAGGCCGTTCACGGATTTCTTTCGCCCTCTTGCGCCGCGCACTCGACATGCACATGCTAGCCATCGCGAGTTCTACTCGCATAGATCCGCTGGTGGCAACACGGCTTCATCCTGAACGCGCACCCCCCTTTCGTCGACGCCCCACCACCACACGGGGCGCCGCACGCTCACAGGAGGAACCTTGAACAGACGTATGACGCGACGCAACGCCCTGGCGCTCACCCTGTGCGCCACGACGGTTGTCGCGCTGGCGGGCGTCTCCACACCCGTGGCAGGCGCGGCGGCACGGTCGGAGACCCCGACGGCCGCTCCGTCGTCGACGGTGACCCGTATCGAGGACCAGACGGCAAAGGCAGTGGCCGCGTCGCTGGCGAACGCTCAGTGGCGGGAGGAACTGCGCTCGGCGGTGCTGAAGTCGAACGAACTCGATCTACGCGCGGTGACCGCGAGCGCGGCCAGCACGGCGGGCAGGGAGCTGACGGGCGCGGTGGCCGGCGCCGACCGGCGGATCGTGGCAGCGAAGGGGCTGGACAGCAGTGTGGGTTCACTGCTGCGGCTGCGGCTGGGCACGGACACGATGAAGAAGAAACTGACGCCGGGGACAAGCCCGTTGGTGGCGGTGACGACGCAGGATGACGACGCGACGACGGTGACGGCGTACGACAGCCGGGGCCGGGCGCACACCTTGGACGCGACGAAGGCGCCGCAGCAGGCGGTGTATGTGATCGACCTGGATGTGTCCAAGGCGGTGACGGCGGGCCTGGACCTGCTGAACAAAGAGCTGGCGAAGGACGGCCTGACCACACCGGCGACCAGCCGGGGGGCGGCGACGAGCGCGACGGCGACGGCGGGAGGTTTCTGGACGACCAAGGTCGACGCGGTGTACCTCAACGACGACGAGGAGCCGTGGACTTCAGGTGACGCAGAGGTGTACTCGCTGGTCAGCGGCTTCGGGCTGGACGGCAAGGTACGGGTGGACTCGGTCGACATGCCCTACCTGGACACGGACCATCACACGTACTACCCGAACCAGATCCTGGTGAACTGGTCCAACTACAAGTACAACTTGGCCGACGTGGTGATGATGGAGGACGACGGCGACACGAACTACGCCGCGCTCACCAAGGCCATCGCGGACGCGCTGCTGACGATCACCGATCAGGGCGCGTATGTGCCCCTGGTGAATGCGATCCTGGATGCCATCCCCGCATCCTGGTACACCAACGACCCTGACTACGTGGACTCCTGGTACACACTCGCGGCCAACTCCACCGGCACCCTGAACGGAGCGCGCGGCAACGGCTGGATGCAGGTCTCCCCCTACTGGGTCCAGCAGTTCTGACCACCCCCTCCAAGCCTGCGGCATCCCCTCGCCGTCTCCAGGGCCCGAACTCCCCATCGTTCGGGCCCTGGCCCTGCTCAGACCGTGCAGCTTCGCATGGAAGTCTCCACGGACGTCGGCAGCCGCGCGGGAGTCCTGGCAACAGTGTTCACACTTGCCGAGTGCGCCCGGGACCGCCGGCGGGCCGTGAACGCACCCCCATCGTCGCACTGGTTCGGGCCGGAGCCGCCGCTCGGAACGCGGCCACCCTGGTCGGACGCCCGGAGACTCTTACGGCATGATCAACGCCAGCCGATCCCCTGGAGGCCGCGCGTGCCCTGGTCCGAGCGCATTGTGGTGCGAGACGGTGTCAGACTTTCCTGCCGTGACTGGGGCGGGCCCGGGCAGCCCATCGTCCTGCTACACGGCTTGGCCGGCCACGCGGGTGAATGGGACGCGACAGCCCGACGCTTGAGCCCCTGGTATCGGGTCGTCGCTCTCGACCAACGCGGACACGGCACCAGCGAGCGCCATCCGCAGGACGTCTCCCGCGCCGCCTACGTTGCCGACGTCATCACCGTTGCCGATCAGCTGGACTTGCGACGGCCTGTCCTGGCCGGCCAATCCCTGGGCGGTCACACAGCCATGCTCACCGCCGCCGCACACCCCGAGCGAATCCACGCGCTCGTCCTCATCGAAGCCGGCCCGGGCGGAGCGAGCCCGAACGCTCCCGTCGAGATCGGCGGATGGCTCGACTCGTGGCCGACACCGTTCACCTCACGCGAGACTGCCGCTCAGTTCCTCGGCGGCGGACCGGTCGGTGATGGCTGGGCGGCCAGTCCGGAACAACGCGACGGTGGCTGGTGGCCACGCTTCGACCGGGACGTGATGGTCCGCTCACTGGCGGAGAACGCCCAGCGTTCCTTCTGGAACGAGTGGGCCCAGGTCACGTGCCCGACCTTGGTCGTCCTGGCCCAGTCCAGCATCATCCCGCCGCAGGAAGCCGACGACATGCTCCGTCGACGACCCGCCACCGAGTCCCTCAGCATCCCCCGCACCGGCCACGATCTGCACCTGGAACAGCCCGGGACTCTGCACACCGCGCTCTCGGACTTCCTCGGGGAGCACGCCTGACACCCCCTGCGCCGCCACCACGACAGGGGAGTCAGATACCGCACACCACCGATCCACAGGTCCTGACGATTGCTCCGCTCCGCCGGGCGCGCTTCCCGGCTCTGGCTGCGCCGGCGCTCCTTCCTTCGGCCCGCTCGGCGCTGTCACCGCCCCGACGCGCGCCGACGATGGACAGGCCCAAGAGCATAGAACGAGAACCGATCCACGAGCCATAGACATGCCTCCGTCGGGGGTGCACTGCCCGGCCCGACAGCCCTAGAAGGCAACGGGGCGCCGGACGACGGCTGTGGCGGCCGCCTCTCAGAGCCCGGTACCGGCGGCCCCACCCCCACCGGAGGGGTGGGGCCCGCTCGGTCGAGGGTCACCTGGCCGGCGACAGCAGGGCGCGACCGTTGACCTTCCACGTCACCGCAGGCCACACCCGTGACATACCGGGCTTCGAGGGGACCGCTCCGGGTCCCTGCGTCCGGTGGCGTTCGCACGCCGGTTCGTGGAGTTCCCGATCGAGGTCGCGCCGGCCCGTGCCGTACCGGTGCTCCCGGAGGGGTCGGCTCGCGCGGCCACGGCGCCTCGATGAATCCCGTCGGCGCTGTACACCCAACACCGCCACCGTGCAGCACCTCAGCGCTGCCGAGCCGCTGGGGCTGGACCATCCACCATGCTCGTGTGCCTGTTGCTCTGCTTCCGGAAGTCACTGGTTTGCCCGTCGGCCGTCCGGGGGAGCTCCTCCGGGCAGCCGACGATCTGCGATCCTGTCGCCGAGAAGCCGCCGTGCCCCTGGCCTCACCGTGATGGCGCACGGACACGGCCGACGCCGCCGGACGCGCTCCAAACCCCCTCACCCCGCACCACACTTCCCACTGGCGTGAGCAGGGATGTCGAATATATTCCGTTTTATGGACGGTCATGCGGCTGACGGTTCGCCAATCACTGGTTGGGAACTGCCGCCGACGGTCGCGCCCTCCTGGGCCGGCCGGCTCACGGAATCCGATCGCGGCAGAGCCGTACGGCTTGCCACCTGGCTCCTGTCTGAGGGGAACTATGACTGACGAGACAGTCGCGACCCTGGATGAAGGGTGGAGCGGCGAAGGGTGCCCGGCGAGTGCGTTTGTCCGGCGGTCGTTTCTTCACGGTGCTGCCGCGGGCCTGGCCGGAGTGGCGGGCGGGGTCGCCTTGGGCAGCGGTGCGGCGCTCGCCGACACCGTGGCCGTCCCCAAGACGGGACCGACATCTCGTGTGATCCCCTTCCACGGCTATCACCAGGCAGGCATCGCCACTCTGCCCCAGCAGGACGCGATCTTCGTCTCGTTCGACGTGACCGCCTCCGACCGTGCAGCACTGACCAAACTGTTCCGTACGCTGACCTCGCGAGCCCGCTTCCTCACGGCGGGCGGCAGGCCACCGAAGGCAGCCCCGACCGCACCGCCAACGGACAACGGCATCCTGGGACCCACGGTCGTGGCGGATGGTCTCACCCTGACAGTCGGAGTCGGCGCATCCCTCTTCGACGGCCGATACGGACTCAGCGCACGCAAGCCCGTCCAGCTCGTTACGATGACTCCCTTCCGCCATGACGACCTGGACCCCGCGCTGAGTCAGGGGGACCTGCTGATCCAGATCTGTGCTGATCACCGCGACACAACGGTGCACGCACTGCTCGACATCCTGACCCACACCAAGTCCGCGATGAAGCTGCGCTGGCGCATCGACGGCCAGCGCAATCCGGAGCGTCCGGTCGGTGTCCGGCGCGACTGGTTCGGCTTCAAGGACGGCATCTCCAACCCATCCGTCTCCGACGACGCCCAGATGAATCAGGTGGTCTGGGTCCAGCCGAAGAGCGCCGAACCGGCCTGGGCCGCGGGCGGCACGTACCACGTGGTGCGTATCGTGCATTTCGCTATCGAGGCGTGGCAGAAGGTGCCCGTTCCCCAACAAGAGCGCATCTTCGGCCGCCGTAAGGCGAGCGGCGCCCCCCTGTACGCAGTGGGTGAGAACGCCCCGGATATCTTCGACCCCATCTACACCAACGACCCGCAGGGCCTGATCACCCCGCTGAACTCTCACATCCGCCTTGCCAATCCCCAGACTCCGCAGACCGCGGCGACCAGCACCATCCTGCGTCGCAGTTACGACTACGACCGGAGCCCCAACCTGCCGGAACTCGACATGGGGCATGCGTTCGTCTGCTTCCAGCAAGAACTCAAAACCTACATCGCCATGCAGACCCGGCTGGAAGGCGAAACACTGGTGCCGTTCATCAGCCCACGAGGCGGGGGCTACTTCTTCGCACTTCCAGGCGTCCAGGACGAGAAGGACTACTACGCCCGCCGGCTCCTGACCTGATCCGATCCCACTGCCGGGCAGCCGTCGGCGGGATGTCGCCCGGTCCCGGACCGAACCATCGCAATGCGCACAGGAGGCGAGATGATCTCTGCCCTGCGGTCCCGAGCCGGCGGCAGCCGCCGACGACGACCGGGTAGGACACTCCGGTCGGCACTCGCCGCGGGCATGGGGATCCTGCTGATCTCCTGTACGCACAGCCCCCCGGTCAAAAAGGAATCTGCCCATGCGGCGAGCGCGCCCGGTGCCGGCGCCAGTGGCCGCGTGTATGTCACGAACCAGCAGGACAACACACTCTCGGTGGTGGACGCCCGTACCTACAAGGTCGTCGCAACCGTGCCGGCCGGTGTCGCGCCGGAGGGCCTCGCGGTCACCAAGGACGGCAGGCGCGTGTACATCGCCAACAATGGCTCTGCCCGGGTCTCGGTCCTCGACACCCGGAACAACAAGATCGTCTCCACCGTGCCGGTCGGGAAGAGCCCTACCGGTGTCGGCCTCAGCCCCGATGGCAGGTCCCTCTATGTCACCAACGGCAGTTCCAACACCGTCTCGGTGATCGACACCCGAACCAGCCGGGTGGCCACGACGATCCCGGTCGGTAAGTCTCCGGTGAACGTGGCGTTCAGTCGTGACGGTGGCAGTGCCTACGTCGCGAACGCCGGGTCGGGCAACCTGTCGGTCATCGACACTCACACGCGCCGGGTCGCCCGGCAACTCCCCGCGGGGCGCACCCCGGTGGGCGTCGCCCTCACCCCGGACGGCGAGTCGGCCTACGTCGCCGACGAAGTGGGAAAGCAGGTCCTTGCCGTAGCAACCCGTACCGGCAAGGCGACGGCCGTGCAGGTCGGCGAGGGCCCCTTCGACGTGGCCATCGGGCCCGACGGGCGCTTCGCCTACTCTGCCGATCTCGGCCCGGGCAACGTTTCCGTGATCGACACCAGCAGCCACCGCGTCTCGGCGACCATTGCCCTGGGGCCTGCCGGCACCGACCCGTTCAACCTGGATGTCACCAGCCGGGCTGTCTACGTCACGAACCAGGGAGCGGGCACCCTCACGGTCATCGACCCGGCATCCAACAAGGTCGTCGCGACTGTCACCGTCGGCGCTAGCCCCTACGGCGTGGCAGTGAGCTGAGCCTGCGACGCAACGCATCGGTCCGCCGGACACGACCGACCGGGACATGCCCCGCGAACTGCTGTGGCATCCGAGAGACTTGCAGCTGCAGATCAGCCGAGTCCGGTCGGACTCCACCTGCGCCGGACAGAATCCGACCCGTGGGCCGGGGCCCGCTACTGCGGCCGGGCGAGGAGGACGGCGACGTCGTCCTGCGAGGGTGTGGGGAGCAGGTGGGTGAGAAGGTGATCTCGGGTCTCCCCCAATGCCCGGCTCGGCTGCCGCAGTGCGTCGGCCAGCCGACGCAAGCCGTGATCCAGGTCGTTGTCGTGACTTTCGATGAGCCCGTCGGTGTAGAGGACGAGCAGGCTGCCCGGTGGCAGGGGGACGCGCTCGGTCTCGAAGCGTTCGTCCAGGCAGGTGCCCAGTGGGGTGCCGCAGGTTCCGTCGAGGATCCGGACGGCGCCATCGATGTCCGCGAGGAGGGGTGGGGGGTGGCCGGCTCTGGCGATCAGGCAACTGGCGGTGGCCGGGTCATAGACGGCGTAGGCGCACGTGGCCAGTTCGCTGTCGCCGAGGTCGGCAACAGCCGCGTCCAGATGGCCCAGCAGACGGTCCGGTGGGACGTTCTGCGAGGCCAGGGTGCGGGCTGTGGTGCCGAGTTGGCCCATGACTGCTGCGGCTCGGATGCCGTGGCCCATGACGTCGCCGATGATCAGACCGGTCTTGCCGTCGGGGAGAGGGAACGCGTCGAGCCAGTCGCCACCCACTTCGTTTTCGCTGCTGGCAGGGAGGCAGCCGCCGGCGAGCTCGAGCCCTGGCAAGGTGGGGAGCGGCTTGATGAGGCTGTGTTGCAAGGTCAGGGCCGCTCGGCGATGGCCGGCGTAGAGACGGGCGTTGTCGAAGTTCAGTGCGGCCCGGGCCACCAGTTCGTCGATGAGGACGGTGTCCTGCTCGTCGAACGGTTCACTGCGGGTACGGGTGGCGATCACCAGACCCAGTACCTTGCCGCGGGCATTGAGCGGGATGACGCGCGCCGAGCCGGATGGCCCGGCGGCAAACAGGCCGGCCACCTGATCGGCAGGCACAGCCCTGAGCACAGGCAGGGGCAGCGGCGTCGTGCGGGGTCGTCCCTCGGCGAGGCACGTCGCATACACCGATCCGGGCGGGACTCGGTAGGTCGCCTCGGCAGCGGACTCCTCGGCGGGCCGTTCCGGTCCGGTTTCCGTCGTGGCCAGGCAGTGCAGCAGTTCACGGGCGGACGCGCCGACGTCGTCGGGGGCCAGTACCCCTTCCAGCAGAAGCACCTCGGCGGTGTCGGCGAGCTGGGGCACCAGCATCTGGGCCAGCCCTCGGGCTGCCTGCCGCAGGTCCAACGTGGTGCCTATGCGTTCGCCGGCTTCGGCCAGCAGCGCGAACCGCTGGCGGGCCCGCTCCGCCCGGAGGTGGTCGGCCTCTCCCTGGGTGATGTCGATGACCGAGGCGATCACGCCAAGCCGTTCGCCCTCGCTGTCGGTCAGCGGGGCGTAGGACGACGACCAGATTCGGCCCCCGCCGGGCGTTGCCGCGGTACGGATGTCCACCATGGCGCGGCCGGTCCTCAGTACCTGCCGCATCGAGGCTTCCGCCGCCGCCGGGTCGCTATCGGGCACTACGTCGCCGATGCGCCTGCCCACATGCTCGGCCACGGCCACGCCGTTCATGTCGGCGAGCGCCTCGTTGACCCGTACATAGCGCAACTCGCGGTCCAGGAGCGCCAGGCCGATCGGTGACTGGCCGAGCAGTCCCTCCAGAGCAGCGAGTGAATCCCGCATCCGCTGCACGGCGGAGGTCTCAGTGGCGACCACCAAGGTGCCGGGCAACCCCCTGGGGTCGGTGATGGGGGAGATCCACATCTCCATCTCGACCAGATGTCCGTCCCGATGCCGCACCGGAAATGCCCCCACCGCGGTCTCCCCCTGATGAGACCGGGCGATCAGTTCCCATGCCCATGCCTGGTTGGATTCCGGAACCAGCAAAGGAACCCCTTTACGGCCCAGCAGCTCCTCCGACTCCCAGCCCAGGAGCTCCTCCGCGGCCAACCCCCACTGCCACACGCGCCCGTCGTGATCACTCGCCCAGACCATCATGGGAAGCAGGTCCCGGAGCACCCCCGCGTGTCCGGCCACCGGCTGCCCCCGCGCAGAGGCACCGCCATCCGAGCCCGGCTGTCGCCCATCCATGGCGTGAACCATGCGAAGCCCTCACCGGCCCCAAGGAAAGGACGCCACAGGCACCTGTCCCCCGCGCCCTGTCTTCCTTGTTGTCCTTTTCGCCATGGCAGCCGCCGATCAGCAGCGATCACTCCCCGACAGACTCAAATTATTGCATATCGCTACATATCTCCGCCGGGCATCTACCTTGCACCCTGGCCAAGCGCCATGCGACAGGCGACTGCGCCTCGTAGCGGGCGACCTTTCCGCGGGCATGGAGTTGCTGACGTTCGTAAAGGTCGACGCTCACCGACGGTTCCAGCCATGCCCGTTTCGCACCACTTCCGAGATTGATGTCGGGCTCGCAGCGAGACCGTCGCCGGGGCGTGTCGGCGGGCCGTCGCTTCTGGGTCTCCTGCCCAGGCGCCGGGCCGAGCCCGATCAGGCTCACTCAGGACGTGGTGAACCACTGGGAAAGCGTGCACGCCCAGTCTTCGAAGGTGGTCCAGGCAATGTCCGGATAAGCAGCGTGCAGAGCAGGAATGTCGACGCTGTAGCCCTCGGCGTTGAGGAAGTCCCACATTGCTCCCATGTCCGCGCTGTTCGCGTGCACCGACCCCAGGGAAACCTGGACGGGGCGCACGGGCCGGCCCAGCACGTGCTCCAGCGCGGTGGCCATCTGCGCCGGGGTGATCGCTTGGGAAGCCACTTCGACGCGCTTGCCGAGGTGACGGGTGCGGTCTGCCACGACGGCGGTGACCAGGGCCCCCAGGTCCTCGCGTGCGAGCTGCTGCAGGGGCCTGTCCGGCGGCAAGGGCAGCGGGAGCCGGCCGGTGAGCAGGGAGTCCCTGTCGCCGAGCATGTTGTCGTAAAAGTAGGTGGGGGCCACGACGGTCCAGGGGACTTCGGATCGGGACAGCAGTGCTTCTATGCGCTGTTTGCTTTCGAAGTGCGGGACTCCGGTGTCCCTGTCCGCCGAGGCGACGGACGCGAGAACGAGATGCGGCAGCTGCACTCGTGCGGCGGCACCGAGGATGGCAGTCCCTTGATCCACTTCGGCCTGCGGCCCGTCCTCGAAGGGCGTGGTCACCGCGAAAGCGGCGTCGGCCCCCTCCAGGGCGGCAGCCAGCGAAGCCTCATCGAGGAGGTCTCCTGGGACCGCGGCCACGCCCCGATCGGTCAGAGCCCTTGCCCTTGGGGCTGCCGGATCGCGCACCACGGCCCGTACTCGCTGCCCCGCATGCAGGAGCGCGTTCACCACCGCGCCGCCCTGCCTTCCTGTCGCTCCCAGTACCGCCACGCTCAGGGCCATCCGTACACATTCCTTCCGGACGGGACACAGATCACCTCGACTATCGCGGCAACGTCCCCGACGCACCAGCGGGCCGCGGCTTTCGAGTGCCGCCGAGCCGGGCCGGGCAATCCGTCGTCTGCGCAGATGGCTGCCGGGCCGGCGCATGGGTGTGCGGATCGCCCGCAAAGGCATCCAGCGAACGACGTGGCCGTAGAAGATGGCGGGGTGCCGAACGGACCAAGGCCTCTGCCGCTGCAGACGGCTCCTCAACTGACCATGCAGGACATGGTCTATGTCTGCCCTGCTGCTCCCCTACCGGCCGCGTGATCAGCGAGCGGCCTGGCTGCGATCTGCTCCGCCGGGGCGATGTGCACCTTGATGCTCTTCATCAAGGGCTGGTCGCTCTGGGCGCTGTAGTCGCCGGAGGCGATGAGCACGTTCATCTCTGGCATGTACCCGGCGGCGCACCCCGCGGGATGTCGTAGGTGATCGCCCGGTATCCCTTCAACTCCCGGTGGCTGCCGTCCTTACCCGTACTGGTGATGTCGACCGGGTCGCCCTCACGGATCTGCCGGGCGCGCATGTCCGCGGCGTTCATGAAGACCAGGGTCCACAGGTTCTCGACGCCTCGGTAGCGGTCGTTGTCGGAGTAGATGGTGGTGTTCCACTGGTCGTGGAACCGCATCGTCTGCAGCAGGAAGACACCGGCCTCGGGAATCGTGTCCGGCAGCGGCGCCGCGGAGAACTCGGCGCCGCCGCTGGGGGTGAGGAAGACCAGTTCGTGGGCGGGCCGGCAGATGCGGAAGCCGAGCGGCAGCCTCACCCGACGGTTGAAGTCCTCGAATCCGTCGAGGACTTGAGCCATGGTGTCGCGAATGCGGTCGTAGTCCTCGATGTAGCTCTCCCACGGGGTCGCGCTGCCCGGGAGGGTGGCGCGGGCCATGCCGGCAATGATCGCCGGCTCGGAGAGCAGGTGCGGGGAGGACGGGCGCTTCATGCCGACGGTCAGGTGGACCATGCTCATCGAGTCCTCGACCGACGTCGCCTGGACGCCGCAGCGCTGGTCCCTCTTCATTCCGCACCAAGGCTTCCGGTGGCGGAATACGCCATCCGGTGTATGTACTGAGAGGTACGCAGTCCGCGCCGGCTCACGAAGTACGCGGCGGGGCTTCAGCCCATGACCGTCGCAGTTTCGGTAATTTCAGCCGGCTCACCACCGGCCCGGCTGCCTTCGCTGATCACGGGCCTCTTCTTCGTGAGAGTGGAAGGCGGTCCGCACAACGTCGCCCGGACGCACCCGGAGGGTGTCAACCCCCCGGGCTGCTGGACTTCGTGAAGGGATGAGCGGCTTATGACGGGAGTCAGCGGTGCGACCCGGCACCTTCGTGGTCTCCTGGCCGGGGCCGCCGCGGGCGCTGCCGGGACCACGGCCCTGGACGCGGTCGGTTACCTGGACATGGTGATCCGCGGCCGAGGCGAGAGCACAACACCCGAGGTCACCGTGGAGCGACTGTCAAAGACCTTGCACGTTCCGATCCCGGGCGCTGAGGACGTACGGGAGAACCGCGTCAAAGGCCTGGGCCCCCTGACCGGCATGGCGGCGGGTGTGGGCATGGGCGCCCTGCTCGGCCTTGCCCTCTCCTGCGGCTGGCGGCCGGGCAACGCGGTCCTGGCCGCCACGGCGACCGCGGGGGCGCTGATCGGTACCAACGGCCCGATGACCGTCCTGCGCGTGACCGACCCGCGCACGTGGTCGCGCTCCGACTGGGTCGCCGACATCGTTCCGCACGTGGCCTACGCGCTGGTCACCGTCGCCGTCGTCAGGGGTCTGGAACCCGGCCCGGCCGATCACGACGGCGGGATCCGTACGGGAGCACGGCAGTGCGGCGCCGCGCTCCGGCACACCCTGTGCTCATGACCGACGAACACACGACATACAGGGCCTGTCCTTGACCCAGGCCGCGGCTCCCGAGTCGACCCTGTGGGTGCTGGTCGCTGTAGCCTGCACCGCGGCCGTGCTGATCGCTCCCTCCCTGACCGCGCCCTGTACGTGCTGCACGAACGGGACCGGCTGACTTCCTCCGCCTGACCTCCATACGTACCGCGCCAGGACACTCCAGCAGCCCAACCCGGCTGGTCGGTGACCCAGGGTGCCCGCAGGCTGACCCAGGGGACCTACGAGCACGTTGGGATCCGCAGACATGACATCCTCGCAACGACTGCCGATAGCACGCAGGACCCGCTACGGCACCGTGGTCGCGCTCCTGGCGACCGCCGGCGCGGCGCTCAGCGGCTGCGCCGGCCACGGTGACCGCGCCGCCGACACAGGCGGCGCGACGGCCGCCGTGTCCGAAACGATGCCGGCCGCGTACGTGCCCTGCGGCAAGCCGCCGGCGCAACTGGAAGAGCTCGACCAGGACTTCCTCGACCAGCTCGCGGCCGCGGACGGCACCCCGCTGTACAAGCAGTCGTACAAGGCTGCCCGGGAAGTGCTGAACAAGCTGCAGGCAGATCCCGTGGGCATGCTGCCTGCGCAGATCAGTGAGCGGACCGTGCCCGGTGGCCCGACCGGTCCGGTATCCGTCCACGTCGTCCGCCCCGACGGCGTCAAGGGCGACCTGCCCGGCATCGTGTACATCCACGGCGGCGGCTGGGTGCTGGGCAACTTCATGACCCACGAACGCCTCGTCCGGCAGATCGCCAACGGTGCCCGCGCCACTGTCGTCTTCGTCGACTACACCCCCTCCCCCGAGGCCCAGTTCCCCGTCCCGGTCGAGCAGTCCTACACCGTCGCCCGGTGGGTGGCCGACCATGGTCATGAGATCGGCATCGACCCCAGCCGCCTGGCAGTCGCCGGCGACTCGGTGGGCGGAAACATGACCGCGGCCGTCACCTTGATGGCCAAGCAGCGCGGAGGTCCCCACTTCAGGCAGCAGGTCATGCTCTACCCCGTCACCGACGCCAACTTCGACACAGCCTCCTACAACCGCTTCGCCGAGAACTGCTGGCTCACCCGGCCTGCCATGAAGTGGTTCTGGGACGCCTATGCGCCCCGCGTGGCCGACCGCAGCAATCCGCTGGCCTCCCCGCTGCACGCCACCGTCAACCAGTTGCGCGGCCTGCCGCCCGCCCTGATGATCACCGACTCCGATGTGCTGCTGGACGCGGCCAACGCCTACGCCGCCAAGCTCCGCTCGGCCGGCGTCCAGGTCACCGCATCCCACTACAGCGGCGTCACCCACGACTTCATGATGCTCAACGCGCTCGCCGGCACCCAGGCCGACAAGCAGGCCGTCGCCGAGACCACCGCGACTCTGCGTGAGGCACTGTACGCACCGGCCGACCCCGGACCCGGCAAGTAAGCCCGTCTCCACGACTGTCCTGGACCCGCTGCCCGATGCCGGGGGTCCAGGACAGTCGCGCGCGTGCCAGTAGTTCCGGGCTGCCTGTTCGGCGTTCGGTCACGACCTCTCCTCGGGCTGCTCGTTGGCGGACTTCAAGCCATGGCAGGTCGGGAAAGGGGTCGTCTCCAGGACCGTGAAGGACGACGGGCTGACCGTCGAGCAGGACGGTCCCAGGCCGACCGGGAAGACATTGTGAAAGGTTTCAAGCAGATTGCACGGAATCTAGCCCCGCACCAATAGCAGCGTCAATGGCGCGGACTTGCAAATCTTTGAACCTTTTTACAGCTACGCCCAAACCCTTGACGGGCCACTTTCGCCACCCTAGCTTCCATGCCTGAAACGATTCATAACCCGAGTCGCATGGAGCCGATTGTGATCAGCAGAAGACGACTGCTCAGCACGACCGCCACGGCAGCCCTGGGGACGGCCATCACCTCCACCGCACCGGGCACCGCGCAGGCATCACAAGCCTCCGGGGCCGCGGCCAGTGGAACAGGAGTGACGAAGGGGGTACGCATCACTGGACCGACCGTCGAGTACGTGAGCCACCCGCTGGGTCTCGACGTGCCGCGCCCCAGGCTGAGTTGGCCTCTGGCGTCCGACTCGCCGAACCGAGCGCAGAGTGCCTATCAGGTACGCGTCGCCAGCTCCCCGGGCCGCCTCGCGAAGCCCGACGTGTGGGACAGCGGGAAGGTCATGTCGCGGGATTCCGTCCTGGTGCCGTATGCGGGACCCGCACTCGAGTCACGTACGCGCTACTACTGGTCGGTGCGCGTCTGGGACGCCGGGGACAAGGCCTCCGCATGGAGCGAGCCGTCCTGGTGGGAGACCGGCCTGACGGCCGCGTCCGACTGGTCCGCGCGGTGGATCGGGGCGCCCGCCGAGCTGGTCGGCGCCCCCGCGCTGGACGGCGCCTCCTGGATCTGGTTCCCGGAGGGCGACCCGGCCGCCGGCGCCCCTGCGGGGACCCGCTTCTTCCGCGGCCGTGTCGACATCCCCGAAGGCGTGACCCGGGCACGCCTGGTCATGACCGCCGACGACGGCTGCACCGCGTACGTGAACGGTACGCAGGTCGCGCACGCCGAAGCGGACGGACCGGCGGAGAACTGGCGCCGCCCCGCCCTTGTCGACGTGACCTCCCAACTGCGGTCCGGCGCCGCGGTGATCGCCGTCTCCGCCACCAACGCAACGGACTCGCCCGCCGGCCTGCTCGGTCTCCTCGAACTGACGACGGCGGGCGGGGCACGCACCTTCGCCACCGACGCCGCTTGGAAGGCCGCCGCCGAGGAACCCTCCGGAGAATGGCGTTCCGCCGGATTCGACGACAGCTCCTGGCAGCAGGCGAAAGCGCTCGCGACGTGGGGATCGGGTCCGTGGGGCAGGGTGACAACGTTTTCCTCCCCCGCCGCGCAGCTGCGTCATGAGTTCCGCCTGAAGCGCAGGTCGATCCTACGGGCCCGGCTGTACTCCACCGCCCTGGGCCTGTACGAGGCCCACCTCAATGGCGAGCGGGTCGGCAAGGACCGGCTCGCGCCCGGCTGGACGGACTACCGCAAGCGGGTCCAGTACCAGACGTACGACGTGACGAAGCTGGTCAGGTCCGGAACCAACGCGCTCGGCGTCACCGTCGCCACCGGCTGGTACGCGGGGAACGTCGGCATGTTCGGTCCGCACCAGTACGGCGAACGGCCCGCGTTCCTCGCTCAGTTGGAGATCACGTACACCGACGGCTCGACCGAGCGGGTGCTTTCCGGCACGGACTGGCGGGCCTCGCTCAGTCCCCTCACGAGCGCCGACATCATGTCGGGCGAGGAGTACGACGCCCGCCTGGAGACCGACGGCTGGACACGCCCCGGATTCGACGACTCAACCTGGCTGGCGGCCGACGCCGTCGACAAGGTGGACGCCGCTCTCGTGGCCGAGGTCGGCGGCCCCACGCGCGTGGAGCGCGAGCTGACCGCTCGGAAGATGTCCGAGCCGAAGCCCGGTGTCTTCGTCTACGACTTCGGCCAGAACATGGTCGGCGCGGTCCGTCTCACCGTCTCGGGCAAGGCGGGGACGGCCGTGCGGCTGCGCCATGCCGAGGTCCTCAACCCGGACGGCACGATCTACACGGCCAACCTCCGCAGCGCCCGCGCCACCGACACATACACCCTCAAGGGCGGTGGCAAGGAGACGTACGAGCCTCGCTTCACCTTCCACGGCTTCCGCTACGTCGAAGTGACGGGCTATCCGGGCAAGCCGCCACTGAATGCAGTCGTGGGGCGGGTCATCCACACCGATGCACCCTTCACCATGGACTTCTCGACGAACGTGTCGATGCTCAACCAGCTGCACAGCAACATCACTTGGGGACAGCGCGGCAACTTCGTCTCCATCCCCACCGACACTCCCGCGCGCGACGAGCGGCTCGGCTGGACCGGCGACATCAATGTCTTCGCGCCGACGGCCGCGTACAACATGGAGTCGGGGCGCTTCCTCACCAAGTGGCTCGGCGACCTGCGCGACGGCCAGTCTGACGACGGCGCGTTCACCGATGTGGCTCCCTTCGTCGGCACGGTCGGCAAGGGCGTGGCGGGCTGGGGCGATGCCGGAGTGACCGTGCCCTGGGCGCTGTACCAGGCGTACGGCGACACCCGGGTCCTCGAGCAGTCCTGGCCGTCGATGCTGAAGTGGCTCGACTACCTGGAGAAGCACAGCAGCGGCTTCCTGCGGCCGGCCGAGGGCTACGGTGACTGGCTCAACGTTCAGGACGAGACCCCCAAGGACGTCATCGGCACGGCGTACTTCGCCCATGCCGCCGACCTCGTCGCCCGGTCGGCTCAGGCCCTCGGAAAGGACCCGGCACCGTACACCTCACTCTTCGCAAGCGTCCATGACGCCTTCCGTGCGGCGTACGTCTCAAGCGGCGGCAAGGTGAAGGGCGACTCACAGACCGCGTATGTGCTGGCCCTGTCCATGGACTTGCTGGCGGAGGCCGACCGGGGCCCTGCGGCCGACCGCCTCGTCGAACTCATCAAGGCCAAGGACTGGCATCTCTCGACCGGATTTCTCGGCACCCCTCGCCTGCTGCCCGTGCTCACCTCGACGGGCCACACCGATGTCGCCTATCGGCTGCTCCTCCAGCGGTCCTTCCCCAGCTGGGGCTACCAGATCGACAAGGGTGCGACGACGATGTGGGAGCGCTGGGACTCCATCAAGCCCGACGGCAGCTTCCAGGACGCCGCGATGAACTCCTTCAACCACTACGCGTACGGCTCCGTGGGTGAGTGGATGTACGCGAACATCGCGGGCATCGCACCGGCCGCACCCGGCTTGCGCAAGATCCTCGTCCGCCCCCGCCCGGGCGGCGGCGTCACCGAGGCGGAAGGACGCTACGACTCCGTCCACGGTCCCATCACCACCCGCTGGAATGTGGACGACGGTGGATTCCGCCTCGCTCTCACGGTGCCCGCCAACACCACCGCCGAGGTATGGATCCCAGCCGCCGAGGCTTCCCACATCAGCCATGACACCTCGGTGTTCCTCCGCATGGAGGACGGCTGCGCAGTCTTCGCTGCGGGATCCGGTGCGCACCGATTCGCCAACTGAGGTGCGACGACTACTGGTGACGTCCGTTCCCTATCGACTCACCCGCGCGCGGATGGTGCGCACAGATGGAGACACGCAAACATGACGGATGAAGCGAAGACGGCACCGGGGCCCAATCGGCGCACGGTGCTCGAAGTGGGCGTCAGCGGTGCGGTGTTGGCCGCGACCGCCGGTCTGCCGCTGATGGCAGCCGGTCCTGCGGCGGCCGCCGGCGCGACGGCGTCCGGCCGCCTGCCCGCGGCCGGGTCCTGGCACCGTTACGTACAGGGACCGTCCGGGCGGACGGTGCGGCCGGTGCGGATCGTCCGGTCGGACGGTGACGTGACGCGGCCCGACGCCCTCCTCAGGCCCGGCGGCAAGCTCACCGTCCTGCGCCGCGCGCAGCCGCCCGCGGCGCCCCGCTGGCCGGAGGGAACCACCACCGAGGCGTCCTCCACACACGCGGGCAACAACGGGAACGACGGCCGACCGCGTACGTACGAGGCGAAGAATGCCGTCGACGGCGACCTCGGCACGTTCTGGAACGACGACACCGAGCGCGACTTCCCCGACACCCTGTCCATCACCACGCCCGAGGAGCGAGAACTGTCGGGCCTGACGGTGGTGTCGAGCCCGGACGGGGTGCCCACCGCTTTCACTGTGGCTGTCTGGGCGGACTCGGCATGGAAAACGGTCGCCACCGTGACCGGCAACAGCACCGTGCAGCGCGCCGTCCGCTTCGACGCACCGGTCTCCACGGCCCGGGTGCGGGTCACGGTGACCGCCGCCCAGGACCTCGGTCGGGGCGTGTTCACCCGTATCAACGAGGTCTGGCCGGAAGCCGTGGACCCGGTGGTGGCCCCCAGCGTGACGCTCGACTTCGGCAAGGTCGTGGTCGGGTACCCGAAGGTGGACTTCGCCTGGGCCTCGGACAACCGCCCCGGGGTGCGCCTAGATGAATGAGTCCAAGGGATGGCCTGCGGACATGGCACGAGGGCGTCCAGTGTCGATGTGTGACGAACGACGTGAACACCCTCGCAACA